>CAZREZ010000640.1:0-1500 GCA_964599115.1 uncultured Bacteroidales bacterium | reverse complement strand
TAGGCGAAACGAGTTGGAAAGAATTTGAAATACGATTTGCAAGAGTTCATGAAACTTTCTATAAAAATCTTGATAAAACTATTCCCGACCTCACAAATAACGAAAGAAAACTTTGTGCCATGCTCAAGCTGAATATGATCAGTAAAGAGATAGCCGCAATTACAATGACCCTCCCTGAAAGTGTAGATAGCTCACGTTCACGATTAAGGAAAAAAATCGTTTTATTAAAAGACGATAATTTATCGGAATTTTTGAACAAATTATAAAATTGCATCTTATCTTACTTTAATTCCGTCATTTAAATCCTTTTGTACAGAAGAAATCAAGGTGTGTTTTTTAGGAAAGCGGCTTTTTATGTTGTATTATTAGAGGAAATATTTTCTTATGAATAAAAAACAAAATAAAAACACTAAACAACGTCCAGAAAATACTTATGAAAAACTTGTGGCTGAATTACAAAATATAATTACAAAAACCGAAGAGACAAACAGGTCGCTTGGGAAAAATTTTAAAGGATCTGAGCTTAATAAAACATTGAACTATTCAAAGGAATTATGGTAATTTCAATCCTTCATTTGTATAACTAACATTCTATTATTATGAAAACAATTAATTCTTTTTTTAAGGTCAGTTTCAATTCCAGAGAAATCGGCGAACAAAATTTATTGCATTTTACTTACGATCATTTGCAAAATCTCATCCAAAGAAATAACAATAGTAAGTTTGATCAAATGATCAATAATACAAGTAAGCTTTATTACGAATTACTTGATTCAATAAAGCAAAATGTTACAATTAAAAATACTAAAGTGGAACAAACAGAAATGGTAGATAACATTATTGCTGAGATTAAAGAATGTATCCGTAAACTTGAGGGATTGATAAGATGTCTTTTTTCAAAAAAATCCAAAACTTATGAAGAATTATTTCCTATCGGCTTAAGCGAATATTGCAGATTGAACAGATCGAATATTGAATCTTTAATGATAAGAGTTCAGGTATTTTTTAAAAAACATCCTGATGTTAATTCTAAAGATATTTCTGAGAAAATAAAAGAATTGCATACACTATATCAACAATCCAGAAAGGAACAACTGAAAAAGAAAAGCAATCTTAAAAATAACTACAATGAAAAGAAATATTTTAAAGAAGAATTAGCAAAGAATTTGCATAAAAATCTTTATCAAATTGCATTGGAACATCTCAATCAGCCGGATATCAGTAATGAGTATTTTAATGAAAATTTGCTTTGGAGCAAGCGGCTTAAAAATAAATATCCTAATGTAAATATAAATATTAAAGTAAATAAAAACCTTTCAGGTAAAATTTCAGAATAATACTATATTGGTATTACAAACAAAACAGGGTCTGTGTAAATTGAAATGGATAATTTTATTATTATCGTTACTAACAAAGCTTCCTGCGTAATATTTCTCACAGGTAAGTGAACCGCTATTCCAGACTTCTTTTTTCAATTTTGTTTTGTTTGGGGCGTAAAGA
>CAZREZ010000639.1:0-1507 GCA_964599115.1 uncultured Bacteroidales bacterium | reverse complement strand
AACAGAAAGAATATAGGTTTTTTAAACATTTTGCAAAAGTATAATTTTTGATTGAATTAAAAAAACGAAATTGTGATTCATTTATTTTAATTTAAATTTATTTGATAATAGTGTATTAATTAATAATTTTGCCCGAAAATTTACTAACACAAAAAATATTACACGTGGATATATTTAATAAACTTGTTACCAACTTAGGTCCATTAGGAAAGTATGCCAAGCAAGCTCATGGTTATTATGCGTTTCCAAAATTAGAAGGAGAAATAGAATCCCGAATGATGTTTCAGGGAAAAGAAAGATTAATATGGAGTTTAAACAATTATCTTGGTTTAGCCAACCACCCGGAAGTCAGGAAAGCAGATGCAGAAGCAACAAAAGAATGGGGTCTCGCCTACCCTATGGGTGCAAGAATGATGTCGGGACAAACAAAGTATCATGAACAACTGGAACGTGAACTTGCTGCTTTTGTCGGGCGGGAAGCAGCATATCTGCTTAACTATGGTTACCAGGGAATGGTGTCAATTATTGAATCGCTGGTTGACCGTAAGGATGTCATTGTTTATGATTCTGAAGCACATGCATGTATTATTGACGGTATGAGATTGCATTTTGGAAAAAGATTTGTTTTTCCGCACAACAATATTGAAAATTTAAAAAAACAACTTGAAAGAGCGACTAAAATTACAAAAAAAACAGGTGGGGGTATTCTTGTTATTACCGAAGGCGTTTATGGAATGTCCGGCGATCTGGGTAAACTAAAAGAAATAGTTGAATTAAAGAAAAAGTTTGACTTCAGGTTGCTTGTTGATGATGCCCACGGCTTTGGAACTATGGGTAAAACAGGTGCCGGAACCGACGAGGAGTTAGGTGTTCAGAACGGCGTGGATATTTATTTCGGAACATTTGCAAAAGCAATGGCAGGTATCGGAGCATTTGCTGCCAGTAAAAAAAATATTATCAATTACCTGATGTATAATATGCGCTCTCAAATATTTGCCAAATCACTTCCAATGCCAATGGTTATAGGAGCTTTGAAAAGATTAGAAATACTAAGGACTCAACCGGAGCATAAAGAAAATCTCTGGATTATTGTTAGAGCATTACAAAGCGGACTAAAAGAAAAAGGATTAAATATCGGTAATACCGAATCTCCGGTTACACCGGTTTTTTTATCAGGAGGAGTGCCAGAAGCTACTCAAATTATTTTTGACTTGCGTGAAAATTACAATATCTTTTGTTCAATTGTTATTTACCCTGTGGTACCCAAAGATGTGATTTTACTGAGATTAATACCCACTGCGGTCCATTCATTAGATGATGTTGAATATACTGTAAATGCTTTTGCTGATATTAAAAATAACCTTGATTCCGGAAAATATTCAAGTGATAAAATGGCAAATGTAATATAATTGAAAAGGAATAAATTTTAACTTGATTCAGTCCGAATCAAGTTTTTTTATTTATCTTTTAACTTTAGATTATATGATAAATTCTGAAGAAAAATTAT
>CAZREZ010000638.1:0-1513 GCA_964599115.1 uncultured Bacteroidales bacterium | reverse complement strand
CGGTTGAAGAAACATCCTGGGATAAATTATCCGAACTTTTTCTTTCAATTGATCAAATCGGTTTGAGCATTGACAATAAATAAAGAAGTTAGAAAAAGCTGTAACAAATAAATGATTTTTGTACGAATGCGTGCATTCGTACATCTTTTTTAAACTCAATCGCCACAAATCAAACCCTCATAACACACTTATATACATTGCTCATAATCATTACATTAAACTAACAATTTTAATTTCTGATTTCTGATTTCTAATTAAAATTTGTACGAATGCACGCATTCGTACAACAAAAACTTGTTTTTAGTCCTCCATTGTTTTACTTTTGATGCTATAATTATTGAAAGTAAATTCATTAAATGTTTAACCAAATTATTGTTTAACTAAATTCTAAAAATTATGAAAAAACTTATTTTTTTATTTGTTGTGATTTTTTGCGGAGCAATGATCACACAGGCACAAACCACCATTAGTGATCCAAATGCTGTTCCGACAATTACTCCTAAACAAATTGAAGCTTTAGGACAACAACACCAATACTCTGATGCTATTATTGTATTGGATTTTGAGGGTCTCGGAAACTCTGACGCTATCAATGGTTTCTACAATGGTGGCACCAGCGGTGCTGGATTTTCCGGTACAAACTATGGAGTTCAGTTTGGAGTTGCACTTGGCATTATTGATCAGGACGCGGGTGGTTCCGGAAACTTTGCAAATGAACCCTCACCGTCAACCGTCATGTTTTTCCTTGATGAAAATCAGGCCTTCATGAATGTTGCGGCAGGCTTTACAACAGGTTTTTCGTTCTACTATTCATCTAATACTAGTAATGGATCTGTTTCAGTATTCGATGGACTTAATGGCACCGGCAATCTTCTTGCTTCATTAAATTTACCATTGAACTGGCAAGATAATAATTGCCAAGGTGATCCTACTGGAATGTATTGTAATTGGGATCCGATAGGTGTTCCTTTTACCGGGACCGCAATGTCAGTTGTTTTCGCTGGAGCTGCAAATTATATCGCATTTGATGATGTCACCTTTGGAAGCACAGATCCTGGCCCGCCAGTGGGAGTACCTGTCTCAAACTGGGCAATCATCCTTGGTATTTTATTAATTGCAGCCTTTATAGTATTCCGCTTCAGAAGGAGACTGGCTTAATATCCTTATAAAAATCTTATAAAAAAAAGCTACTTCTTGCGAAGTAGCTTTTTTTATTTATCGCTATATCTTTTTGTTAATTCCCGGTTTAGCGATTCCACGATTTAGAAGTGTCAGTCCATAAAGTCAGACAAATTTTGAATTAAAGCACCAAATAACAAATTTCAAATAACAAATAATTTTCCAAATTTCAAATTTCAAATGACCGAAACAGTTTAGAACATTGAGTTTTTGAACATTGGAATTTATTTGTATTTTGGTGCTTGTCATTTGTAATTTTTAATATTTATTTAAACTTTCGGACTTTATAGACCGACACTAATTAGATATTTAGAGACTGTTTAAAAATTATCCA
>CAZREZ010000637.1:0-1543 GCA_964599115.1 uncultured Bacteroidales bacterium | reverse complement strand
TTATTAAAATGACATTCTTCCCCCCATTTGGGGGGATTGAGGGGGGTATCTCAAACACAACATAATCTTTAGCAGGATTGGGATAAACCTTTATTACTTTCTCATTTGTTATATTGTTAATAATGTTTGTTGAGGTGTCTATAATTTCAAATACCCAAAAATCAGGGTAATTCATTACACCGGCATGAGGTGTACATTCAACATCAAATGAAGGACCGTAATCCGTTTGACCGGCTATTACATAATTATTATCACTTTTTTTAATTATCCCATAGTCCAATCTCTCATCTCCAATTCCTCCTATACATTGCTGCCACAAAAGTTCCCCCTCATTGCTTAATTTTACTACCCAGATATCATGATCGTATTCACTTAATGTGTGATTGCCGACAACATCTCCATCATGCGATTGAGTACAACCAATTATTATAAATCCGGAATCTTCTGTACGTAAAATATTTTCAGCACCTTCATTCCTTGAACCTCCAAGACATTTTTGCCAGATAATATTCCCATAAAAATCAATTTTAACAATCCATATATCACCTGTTTCACCAGTTATACCATGATGACCCGAAACATCTCCATCATTTGAAAGTGTGTAAGCAACGAAAACATAAGCATCCTCTATTTCCAGCAATCCTGTAATACCTTCATCCTCACTACCACCATAGCAATGTTGCCACTCAATGTTTCTTAAAGAATCCAGTTTAAAAAGTATGGCTTCTGCCTTATAGCTATGCGGCTCACATATTATATTACCTCCTTCTTTGATACGTGAAGACCCACCAACAAGGTATCCTCCATCACCGGTTTGTATAATAGCCTGTCCGAAATCAAACCCTGAAGTGCCAATAGTAAAGTCCCATTCTTTTTCTCCTTCGCTGTTAAGCTTTACCATCCACATATCATATAGTCCGTAATAAACGCTTACATCGCCATCTTCAGAACCTGTCCAGCCAAAGGCTAATATGCCACCATCGTTGGTCGTTGTTCCTGTCCACATTTGATCAAGCATATTGCCACCAATAATTCTGTCCCAAAGAATGTTTCCCGAACTATCAATTTTTACGATCCAGTAATCATTACTTCCTGGATATGGATCATCGGATATATCTCCATCTGAAGAACAAGATGCACCTAATATAAAATATGAATTACTATCACTTTGAAATATTCTATAGCCTCCGTCATCCTTCGACCCTCCATAGCTTTTTTCCCAAATTAATGCACCTATGTTATCTGTTTTAATTAACCAAACATCATTATCTCCATGATTATAACTTACATCTCCGTCATTAGAACCTGTATAACCAACGGTAAAAAAATAATTTACAGATAGAATAATATCTCTTGCAATATCTGTCTTTGAACCACCAAAACACTGTTGCCAGTTAATTTGTAAATTTTGACTAAATGCATTATTTGAAAATGAGATGAATATTGATAAAATTACAATTAGTTTTTTCATTGTCCAATAATTTTTTAAAAGTGCTATGCCATAAAAAATGACATAGCACAATTTCAATTTATTTATTAATAA
>CAZREZ010000636.1:0-1547 GCA_964599115.1 uncultured Bacteroidales bacterium | reverse complement strand
TAAAACTAAAGTTAATAGTATTAACAAAATCGCTGAGTACTCGGGATTGAACATTGTAATTTATTTGAAATTTGGTGCTTGTAATTTGTTATTTTTTAAAGTTCTAAATGCTTAGTTTATAGACAGACACAAATAAACTCTAATAAAATTATTTCTATAATCACCTAACAAATGGATTATCAATACTATACATTGCCAAATGGCATCCGTGTTATTCACAGGTGTACGGACAGTTCTGTGGCTCATTGCGGGATGATTATTAATACCGGCACAAGAGATGAAACCGAACAGGAGAACGGTATTGCTCATTTTATTGAACATGTGATTTTTAAAGGCACAAAAAAAAGAAAAGCGTATCATATTTTAAGCCGCCTTGAAAATGTTGGCGGTGATTTAAATGCATACACAACCAAAGAAGAAACCTGTATTTATGCATCTTTTCTAGACAGATATTATGATAGGACAATAGAACTTATTGCTGACATTATATTTAATTCAACTTTTCCGGATAAAGAAATTGAAAAAGAAAAAGATGTGGTTATTGATGAGGTAAATTCATATAAAGATACACCTTCGGAAGAAATTTATGATGAATTTGAAGAAATAGTTTTTAAAAATCATCCTATTGGCAGAAACATACTCGGAACACCTGATGATATTAAAAAAATCAGCAGAGATGCCATTAGAAACTTTATTGATAAAAATTATTATACTGATCAAATTGTAATCAGTTCGGTAGGAAAAATTGATTTTAAAAAGCTTATATTAATAATTGAGAAATATTTCGGAGACTTTCCTGCTAAAAACCGAGTGAAAAAAAGAGCAGCTTTTAATGATTATAAACCATCATACAAGTCGGTTGAAAAGAAGACCTATCTCTCGCATTGTTGTATTGGCAACATTGCTTTTAAGCGAAAAGACAAACGAAAAATTCCAATGGTTTTGCTGAATAACATTCTTGGCGGACCGGGATTAAATTCACGCCTGAACCTTGCTATACGCGAACGGCATGGCTATACATATACCATTGAATCGCAATACCGGTCTTATTCAGATACGGGAATTTTTTGTATTTATTTGGGAACAGACAATGATTTTCTAAATAAATCAATAAGTTTGGTTCAGAAAGAGTTGAAAATGCTTTCAGAAAAAAAGTTAGGTTTATTGCAGCTTAAAAGGGCAAAACAACAGCTAATCGGACAATTAGCCATTGCTTATGAGTCGAATTTAAGCGAAATGTTGTCAATAGGTAAAGGCTATTTGTATTTGAATAAAGTTGATACAATTAATGAAATTTACCGAAAAATTGAGAAAGTTACTTCTGAAGAACTATTGGAAATCGCAAATGAGATATTTAGTCCGGCTCAGATGAGCATTTTAATTTATAAGGCAAAGTAGGCTCTTAAAAAGACAAACTAACCAATATGTTGTTCAAATTGAATGTTGTTTATGTAAGCATCAGAAATATTTTGAATATCGAATATCGAACACCGATTAACGATTTTAGATTTATCTCTATCAACAAACGAATTTGAACTTTGATATTC
>CAZREZ010000635.1:0-1552 GCA_964599115.1 uncultured Bacteroidales bacterium | reverse complement strand
TAGCAATTTTTGCTTCTTAGCTAGCTTTTGTATTATTTACTATTGTAGTTAAAAACGTAGGTATAAGCAAAGCAAATTTATACGCAAATTTAATTCCTGTGTTTACAGCAATTATTTCATACCTGATGTTATCCGAATATTTTAACCTGAATAAAATTATTGGGATGATAATAGTTATTGCAGGAGTTTTCCTCTCACAAATCAACCAGATTAAAAAATATTATAAGATATAAATATATATAAAATGAAGATAATTATATTAGGAGCAGGACTCATCGGAAGTCCGATGGCTATTGATCTAGCTAAAGATAAGGAATTTGAGGTAAGTGTTGCAGATATTAATAAACATGCATTAAGTAAATTTGACAACACAACAATCAACTCAATTAAAAAAGACCTGTCAAAACCAGAAGATGTAAAACAATTGGTAAAAAATTTTGATTTAGTACTGAATGCAGTTCCAGGATTTATGGGTTTCCAAACTCTTAAAGCAATTATTAAAGCAGGTAAAAATGTTGTTGATATTGCTTTTTTTCCTGAAGACATGTTTTTATTGGATGAGCTTGCAAAAAAAAATAATGTTATCGCAATTTCAGATATTGGTGTTGCACCCGGAATGAGTAATATTTTAATTGGCTATATTGATAATTTGCTCGACAAGACCGAAAGTGTAAAAATATATGTTGGCGGTTTGCCTAAAATCCGTGAGTGGCCTTATGAATATAAAGCAGTGTTTTCACCTATTGATGTAATTGAAGAATATACACGGCCTGCAAGATATATTGAAAACGGAAAAGAGGTTATCCGCCCTGCCCTATCCGACCCTGAATTAATGAACTTTCCGAATATCGGCACTCTTGAAGCATTTAACAGTGACGGTCTGCGAAGCATTATGAAAACCATCAATGCTCCAAATATGATTGAAAAAACGCTTCGCTACCCCGGTCATATTGAAAAAATGGCTGTTCTTCGCGATACAGGATTTTTTGATAAGAAAGAAATTGAAATTTACGGTAAAAAAATCAAACCGCTGGATTTTACTGCAAAACTGCTGTTCCCAAAATGGAAGCTTGAAAAAGGCGATGAAGACATAACAGTAATGCAGGTTATTATTGAAGGTGAAAAAGACGGCAAAAAAATTAGTTATACTTATGGCCTTTTTGACCAATATAACCGAGAGACTAAAATCCATTCAATGGCACGAACAACAGGATATACAGCAACTATGGCAGTTAGAATGATTAGCGAAGGTTTATATAACAGAAAAGGAGTATCAGCCCCTGAATTTATCGGCAAATGTCCTGAGTGCGTTAAGTTTATATTGAATGGGCTGGAAAAAAGAGGAGTAGTTTATAAGGAAAAGATAAAAGTTAATGAAACTGAAATTATAAAAGGTGAAGCCGAAGTATAATTTGGAAGTCGAATTAATCCCGATAGCTATCAGCGATTTTTTACGCATTATAAAATAGATTAAATATTTATTTCGATCCCGAGACTTCAGCGATTTTCCATCGAATAAATAATTTAGTTTTTTTATAAAAATCATTCAAAA
>CAZREZ010000634.1:0-1552 GCA_964599115.1 uncultured Bacteroidales bacterium | reverse complement strand
CATTGAAATTTGGAATTTATTTGTCATTTGTTATTTGTTATTTGGTGCTTTAATTTTAAGTATCTAACTGATCTTTGAAACTTTTATTTTTTGCCCGGGTTTTAATCTTCTTGAATTACTGATATTGTTCAAACGTTTGATTTGCTCAACTGTAACTCCATCATACATTTTGGCTATATCCCATAATGTATCTCCTTTACGAATTGTATGATATAAATATTTATCGGAAGCTTTCTGTTTGAAAATATCAGGTTTATAAACAATTAATTTTTGCTTTGGATGAATTGTTGATTTTTTAAGGTTATTCCACTCTTTCAGATCGGTGATTGAACATTTGTATTTTTTTGCTATAAGGCCTAAATTTTCTCCATACTTAACAATATGGTATGATTGCTCAGAAGAACGTTTGATTGGTTTTGTAGATTTTTTGCTCTTATATGTTTTAGTTGCTGGTGCATAAACAATTAATTTTTGACCTGGGTAAATCGTTGAGCTTCTTAAGTTATTCCATCTTTTCAGTTGACTTACATAACAACGGTATCGTTTTGCAATAAGTCCCAAATTTTCTCCGCTCCTTACAATATGAATATTTCTGTTTTTTGCCTTTTTAATTTGTGTCAGCAATTTTTCTCTTTCAATTCCTTTTTTTGTTTTATAATTATATAATGCGGTTTCATTATTTATATAATCACCGATATATTCTTTTGGAAGTCGTAAAACATAAGATTTTCCTTTAGTTGAAGGAATTACACCTTTTTTGTATTGAGGATTCAGAAATTTCAGATCAACCATCGGAACATTTATCAATTCCGATATCTGATCAAATGAAAGTACATCATTAACCATCACAGTATCAATTCCATTATACAAGATACCTGGATCAATCGGATAAAGATTATGCTCAGCAGAATAATTCATAACATAATTTACAGCAATAAAAGCAGGGACATATCCACGGGTTTCACGTGGAAGAAAGGGCCATATAGCCCAATAACTTTTAATACCTCCTGCCCTTCTTATAGCTTTATTTACATTCCCTGCGCCTGAATTATAAGCTGCCAAAGCCAGCGACCAGTCATTATAAATGTCATACAGGTCGCAAAGGTGTTCACAAGCTGCAACTGTTGATTTATACTGATCGTATCTATCGTCAATATATGATGTAACCTTTAAACCATATACTTTTCCTGTTCCGTACATAAACTGCCATAAACCTTTTGCTCCTGCATGCGACCCTGCAGCCGGATTTAAAGCTGACTCAACAACAGCAAGGTATTTTAACTCCATGGGCATATCATAACGGTCAAGTGTTTCTTCAAACAAAGGAAAATAAACTTCTGCCAAACCAAGCATTTTTGACGTTAAATCACGCTTTTTAACTGCATATAGGTTAATAAAACTTTTTACATTTTTATTATAAGTAAATTCAAATGGAGATTCTTCGTTCAATGCTTCAATACGGGCATTATAAACCGAATCATTATATTCCGGAATTCTATCAACCGGAAATTTATAAATATTTAAAATTGATGTGTCGGTTGTAAAATAATAT
>CAZREZ010000633.1:0-1554 GCA_964599115.1 uncultured Bacteroidales bacterium | reverse complement strand
TTTGAATGATTATAGAATGAAAAACTAAATTAATTTTTAGGTAAAAAATCGCCGACCTCTTCGGGAAGCAACTCAATTTTATAGCCACGTGTGCTCCAGATATTATAAAGCGGGTTATCTCCCGGAACCCAAACATTATAGTCTTGGTTATAAACCCTGGTAATTTCGTTTTGAGATCCTGCTAATGTTTGCGGTGGCAGGTTACGCAGTTCTCCTTTCTCAATAAAATTTTGTGGTAAAATATTATTATTTAAAACATTTGCTGCCGGCACTTTACCCACATAATCCCTGTTTTCTAGTCTTGGAAAGGAGAGCCAGGTCCAGCCGGAACGTAAAAGCAAGGGTTCATCCGGTTCAAACGTTATTCTGCTTACACAACTATGCCCGCCGTTTGGAACATAAATAGCATTATTATACGGATCGATGTATGGGGTGGTCATATTGTAGAAGTAGTAGTGTGTCGGATCACTGGTATGGTCATATTCAGGAAAATAACTTGTAATTCCTAATGGAGTATTTTCCCAGACAGGATTAGCAGGATCAAATGATAACAAACTCACCTGAGTGTCCCCTAATTTTTCAGCATCAATTTTTTGATAAACATAAATCTTCCCATCATAAGGATTGTACATCATAGATGCGATCTGGCCGTCAATGGGCATTCCGTCATTATTAAATTTTTCTATTTGAATATCACCATTTGCATCATAATAAATTTTCCAGATTTCATATTTTCTGTGTTCAGGACAATCAATGCTACCCTGGATGTCTTTAACAGCAAATAGTGTATCATGGAGGGAACTATATGTAATATCAATAAAATGATGGTCATAATTTAGTATCTCATTTTCATTATTTGGCGGATTTAAATAATCATATTCGAATAAATGCTCTCCTATAAAAAACAATTTACCATGATATTGAGATGATACGGAACTGCTTCCTAAGTCAGGACAAATAACCTTACCGGGAAAATGACCCAGGTAGAATTCTCTTTCGATAGCGTCCTTAATTGCCAATAATTTGCCAGGAGGTGGAGGTGGAGGTGGATTACCTTGATAATTATATATGCTACTTGCCTCCGAATTATATGGCAACAATTTTAAATCCTGAATGGTTAATGTAACATATACTGATTCATCATGACTGTTGTAGCAAAAATGTGCTGCATAATAGATAAAATCCTCATTGTAAGGGAAAATTGTTTCTACTGTTTGGTGGCTAATACAATTGTAATTATTGGCATCAAAAATAAAAATTTCAGGATCCTGACTGGAACTATTTTGCATATTAGCAAAAATATACAAACGTCCATTCGGTGAAATAAACATTTCTTTGGCATATTGCGCATCTGGTAGCTCTTGTTCCAGATCTATTTCACTAAAGAAAGAATTATCACTTGCATTTAAAACAAGAATTTTTGCATTTCCGGATTCAAATTTAGATATAATAAAATGATCCTGAAACGGATTGTATATACAATCTCCAATTGCTGTTTCGATGTTATTATTAGATATTCCGTCACTATTTATATTAATACTCGATCCTGTTCCC
>CAZREZ010000632.1:0-1565 GCA_964599115.1 uncultured Bacteroidales bacterium | reverse complement strand
ATACTAAAAGGTCAGGGGCACATTACTGAAATAAATGTTGCCGAAACTTTGAAAGAAGTTAGAAAAGCGTTATTGGATGCTGATGTTAGTTATAAAATTGCCAAACAATTTACAGAGCTGGTTAAACAAAAAGCTCTGGGGCAAAATGTTTTAACTGCTGTTTCTCCCGGACAGTTAATGGTTAAAATAGTTCGTGATGACCTTGCTGAATTGATGGGTGGTGAAAAAACCGATTTAAATGACAAAGGAAAACCAGCCATAATTTTAATAGCAGGTTTGCAAGGTTCGGGTAAAACAACTTTTGCAGCTAAGCTTGCAAATTATCTTAAAACTAAAAGTGGCAAGAATCCTTTGTTGGTTGCAGGTGACGTTTATCGTCCTGCTGCTATCAAGCAATTACAGGTTTTAGGTGAGCAGATAAATGTTGAAGTTTATACCGAAGAAGATAATAAACAACCTGTTAAAATTGCTAAAAGGTCGATTAATTATGCAAAAGATAAGGGTTATAATGTTGTAATTGTTGATACAGCCGGTCGGTTGGCTATTGATGATGAAATGATGGATGAGATTTCATCAATCAAAAAAACAATTAATCCGCAGGAAACATTATTTGTTGTAGATTCCATGACCGGTCAGGATGCCGTTAATACTGCAAAAGCATTCAACGACCGCCTTGACTATGAAGGCGTGATTTTAACAAAATTAGATGGTGATACCCGCGGTGGTGCTGCTTTAACAATACGTTCGGTGGTTAACAAACCAATAAAATTTGTTGGTATTGGTGAAAAAATAGAAGCAATTGATGTTTTCCACCCCGACCGTATGGCTGACAGAATACTTGGTATGGGTGATGTTGTTTCACTTGTTGAAAAAGCCCAGGAACAGTATGATGAAGAAGAAGCCAGAAAGTTACAGAAAAAAATTGCTAAAAACCAATTTGATTTTAATGATTTCCTTTCGCAGATAAAACAAATCAAAAAAATGGGCAATGTTAAAGACCTTGCAGGAATGATTCCCGGTATGGGTAAAGCAATTAAAGATACTGAAATTGATGATGATGCCTTTAAAGGTATTGAAGCAATAATTTCGTCAATGACTTCCGAAGAACGCGAATATCCGAAAATACTTAATGGTAGCCGCCGTAAAAGAATTGCAATAGGAAGCGGAACAGATATTCAGGAAGTGAATCGCCTGATAAAGCAATTTAATGATACAAGTAAAATGATGAAAATGATGACAAGTGGCGGAGCAAAAAAAGCTATGGGGATGATGAAAAATATGAAGAATAAGCAGGGGATGATGCATAGATAGTTAAAGTTTAATGTTTGATCCCGATACAGTCATGCCCTGTTAAATATTGCTTCGCATTTACAGGGTAAACTTCCTTACGGGGCAAGCGTTTGATGTTTGACGTTTGAAGTTAATTTTTAGTTTAGTATGGTTATAAAAAAATAAAATTTTACAAGATGAAAAAAATAAAATTTTATTTTGTTGTAGTATTAATAATCTTTTGCAATTCATTATTTGCCCAGAAATTTTCAGTCGGTATTAAAGATGGGATAAAT
>CAZREZ010000631.1:0-1568 GCA_964599115.1 uncultured Bacteroidales bacterium | reverse complement strand
CCTGATTAATTTACGAATTTTCTTAATTATCTAAATATAAGCCTCTAATTCGCGAATTACAAAAAATATCAAATATTATAATTCGTTTATAATTAGCGAATTCGCGGCTTTTTATAAATAATAAAGGCTATAAATTTCATTTTAATTTTTTTCTTATATTTGACCTCAAATTTATACAACATTTTTACGATATGAAAAAAATGATCCTTTTTATCCTTATGCTTCCTTTATTTACTTATGCCCAACGTATTGAGAATGTTAGGGCTGAGCAGGACGGCAAAAAAATTAATGTATATTATAATATTACAGATGCAAAAAGCGGCCAAACATTTATGGTGAAGCTTTATTGCAGCACTAATGGCGGGCAAACTTGGGGAAGCCCGTTATATTATGTAAGCGGTGATGTTGGAAAAAATATAAGCGGCGGAAACAACAAACATATAGTTTGGGATGTACTGCGTGAACGTGAAAAATTAGCCGGCGACCGTATTTGCTTTGAAATACGTGCAACAAGCTCCGGCTCAATGGATATGGTTTTTGTTAAAGGCGGCTGTTTTAAAATGGGTAACAATGATGGAGAAAGTGATGAAAAACCCATACACGAAGTATGTGTTGATGATTTTTATATTGGCAAGTATGAGGTTACGGTAGAAGAATTCAAGAAATTTATTGATGCAACAGGCTATAAAACTGATGCAGAAAAAAAAGGATATAGCTGGATTTATGAAGGTGAATGGAAGAAAAAAAATGGAGTAAACTGGAAGTATAATGCAAACGGCAATCTTAGTTCACAGAGCGAATACAATCATCCTGTAATTCATGTAAGCTGGAACGATGCAAAAGCCTATTGTGAGTGGAAGGGAGGAAGATTGCCCACAGAAGCAGAATGGGAATATGCAGCCCGGGGAGGCGTAAAGACGATTCATGAATCGTCTCAAACAAAATACAGCGGCAGCAATAATATTGGAGATGTTGCGTGGTACACAAGTAATTCAGGTAGCAAAACACATAAAGTAGGAACAAAACAGGCAAATGAGCTTGGAATTTACGATATAAGCGGCAATGTTTGGGAATGGTGCAGCGATTGGTATGGAAAGGATTATTATAAAAACAGCACGCGTAATAATCCGAAAGGTCCTTCAAGTGGTACTTACCGTGTTCTGCGCGGCGGCTCATGGGGCACCGACGCGAACTACTGCCGTGTTGCCTTCCGCAGCAGGTACTACCCCTTCAATACGCACCTCGACTACGGATTCCGTATTGCCCGTTAGTACAATAGTAACACTTTGTTCTTTTACACTTTTACACTTTGTAATTTTTACCCGCCGTAGCTTTAGCGGAGGCGGGTTTTAAACATACCGCCGGCGGTCAAAATTTTTTTTGAAAAGTATGTTTATTTAACTCATCCGATGACTTGGAATATTCAAAATTTTAAAGAGTATAAGAATATTATAAAATTGTTTAGGAATTAACTTACTTTATTTACCCTCTCCAACCCCCAATGTCATTAAGATAAGTAAATGAATAATGAATATCGATTAACGAATAATGATTTTAGATTTTTTATT
>CAZREZ010000630.1:0-1571 GCA_964599115.1 uncultured Bacteroidales bacterium | reverse complement strand
TCAAGACTGCGCAAGCCTCGAACTCGAACATTCTGAACTAAACACTTGACTTTATAGACGGACACTAATTAGTGTCGGTCTATAAAGTCCGATAGTTTAAATAATTATTAAAAATAACAAATTACAAGCACCAAATTTCATTTGGAATTTATTTGTGATTTGTAATTTGTTATTTGGTACTTCATTTTATGTAAATCTTTGACTTTAAAGGGACTAATTAGTCTCTTAATGATTTATTATATTACTTATCTTCTCCGCTAATTACAAAAATATTTGCATTAGTATCAAACTTATTTTTAATCAGTTCATCCCCATCCGTAACTTTACAAGTTGAGAAATATTCATCGTCAACTGAAATGATTTTCACCCACCCGATTTCTTTTTTACGCTCAACTGTTTTTCCTCCAATATCAACAAGCGAAATTTCAACTATTTTCAAATCTTGTTTTTCTTGTAATCCCATGTTACTCCCACCGGTAATTACAACTTCTTTTGCTTTTGATCCTTTTTGTTTCGAAATTTCAAATATTTTCAGATAAACAGGGAAATAGTCATCAATAAAAGAATTTATAATCTTATCTGAATTATCAATTGCCGCTGTTATTGCTTCATTTTCTTTATTATATTTTTTGCTATAAATCAATAATGATCTGCCGCTATTTACCTTAAAAGGTTCTACTGCAATAATCTCACCTGTTATTACATTAATTATTTTTAAAGTAAAGCTGATATTAGCTTTATATCCTGCAAATTGTTTTCCACCACTTGAGGTAGTAGTGTATAATTTTTCAGTTGAAAAATTTGCTAAATTTCCTGCAATTATGTACTCAGCTCCGAGTTTTTTTCCTTGTGCAACCACCTCACCATCAATAAAATTCTCACCTTTTTGTAAATTTTCTTCAGAAAAGATTGCATCAAAATTTGTTCTGTCAACTACCTTAAACCTTTTGGATTTTACAATTGTTGAAATAACAAATTCGGTTAAATTAGCAGCATGAGCTCTGCCTCCATGACTTGTGTTTGTTATTGGTACAATTGCGATAACTTTTTTATCAGTAGCTTGAGAAAACAAATCACTACAAAAAGTAATCAGGGTTAATACTAATACTAAAATTCTAATTTTTTTCATTTGTAAATATTTTTTTAACAAAATTAATAATTTCCAAATTAATTACAATAATTATTTATAGTTTTAAATACTTTAAGATTTTGAATACTCCAAGTCATCGGATGAGTTACTTATAACCATTAAAGAATCCACATCAATCTTCTATCCATTCACTATATGCTTTCATTCTTGAAGTAACCTTTTTAATATAATCTTTAGTTTCATCGTAAGGGAGGTATCTTCTTAAATGGCTATAAACCTGTTCGGCAGATTTTTCATTTATTACAGGAATTGCTTTGGGCAATTTTGTGGTTCCGATAAAAGCCCTGCTAACATTTCCCGCACCTGTGTTATAAGCTGCAATTGAACAATATAATCTGCTCACAGGGTCTTGTACATTTCTAAAACTGCTGTTATACAACACATACAGGTATGCTGTACCAAGTTCAATATTATTTTTTGG
>CAZREZ010000629.1:0-1584 GCA_964599115.1 uncultured Bacteroidales bacterium | reverse complement strand
TAACATAAATAAAATATATCATACACTTGACGGAGGAAAAACATGGGAAACTGAATATACATTTGAAAACTATAGAATATCAGATATCTTTTTTCTCGACGATAAAAACGGCTGGGTATGTAAGTCAAATGGAATTATTGCAAAATATTCAGAAACAACAAATATTGAAGAAACAAATCCAAATTCTGAAATCTCTATTTATCCAAATCCGGTAAGTGATAAACTTTTTCTGAATCCGGATAAAGAAATTAAATTTCCTTTGGTCTGCCAGATTTATTCAATAGATGGTAGATTATTAGGGAACAGGATTTTCAGGTATAGAAATGAAACTTTATCAATAAATGTTTCACAACTTAAAAAAGGTTTATACATTTTAAAATTATCCGGTAAAGAAATTGTGTGCGAAACTAAATTCATAAAGAACTAATTATTTTGATTTTTAACATAATTTTTCCGCTCTGGTGTTTCATGGTTTCAGTGTTTCAACTCGCGCTCGTTTGCATCAAGTGCAGAATATTTAAGTTTATTTAAAAAAATTATTTCGTTCTTTTTTAGGATAGTAGTATAGCACCATTCTTCAGAATGTTGGGTAGATTAATAAGACCTTTTTTGTAAAGTCGGCTTAAGCCGACTTTTAATTCCTGAAATGATATTTTACAACATATTAAATTATGTTGCTATTCTAATAAAATTGTACGAATAAAAACTTAATATCTTTTAATATTTCACAATCCAGTCTTACGAACGAAAGGAGTCCGTATAGAGCCTTTACTTCAACTACTTAACCAGCGAAACCCTTTTATTTATCACTCCTTCGGAAGTATTTATTGAAATGTAATAAATACCTTTAGATTCCAGAGTAAAGTCGATTGAGAAGTTATTATTATCTTCAATATTATCAAAGCATGCAATAATTTTTCCAATTGAATTGAAAACAATAACAGAAAGTTCTTCTGAGGAATATTCACCAAAATCAAAAGTTACTAAACCTGAAGTCGGATTCGGATATATTTTAATTTTATCTGCATTAGTATTTTCGCTTATACCAACCCAGAATACCTGTATATAATCCTCAATTGTTAATGTATCGCAGCCGCCGATATTTGTAGCTAATAAGGTTACATCATAATATCCTGATTCATCATAAACAATATTATTGGGATTTTGTAAAACGGAAGTTTCAGGGTCTCCTCCTTCAAAAATCCATTTCCATGATGCCGGATCACCTATTGATAAATCCGTGTAATTTACACATTCGCCCGGACCGATATAAGTATTATCAGCTTCAAAATTTGCTTCAGGAGGAGTCATATTTACTTTAATATAATCATATTTTGTTAAAGAATCCACGCCATCACCGTTTGTAACAACCAGGGTTACATCAAAAGAGCCGGTATCAGGGTAAATAATTTCGGTGGGATTCTGTAAAATGGAAGTATCGGGAATTGCACCTTCAAATAACCATTTCCATTGTTGAGGATTACCTGTGGATAAATCGGTGAAAGCCAATGTGTCGCTCTGAGTTATTTCAGTTGTATCAGCTACAAAATCTGCAACCGGTAAGATAATTTCCCAGCCTATTCC
>CAZREZ010000628.1:0-1585 GCA_964599115.1 uncultured Bacteroidales bacterium | reverse complement strand
GATATACGTATTTTGCTAGTTAAAAGATTTTAGCTACTTTTGTTTTGTTCAACAATGTGTCATAAGTAATGCGGGGAAAATGGTATATTTAAACGAAAATACTATTAATAAACGGTAGTGTAAATTGATAGGTTGGAGCTTTGAAAACCCGCACTACACATACACAGAACGTTGGCTGCTATTAAGTAAAATTTGATTCGATGAAAGATTTTAAATACGATGTTGCATTTTCATTTGTTCAAAAGGATGAGTCTTTAGCTCTCGGATTATATAATTTATTGAATGGAAGGATTAAATGTTTTATTTATACTGAAGAACAAAAACGTCTTGCTGGCACTGATGGTGAAAAAACTTTCAATTCAGTGTTTTCCAAAGAGTCAAGAGTTGTTGTTGTTCTTTTTAGTCAAGACTGGGGCAAAACGAAATGGACAAGAATAGAAGAAACAGCAATCAGAAATAAAGGATTTGACGAAGGATATGATTTTGTAATATTAGTTCCTACTGAAAAAAATGTTTCTCCTCCAAAATGGCTTCCCAAAAATCGTATTTGGGTTGGATTAGAGAGATGGGATATTGAAAGTGCAGCATCAGTTATTGAAACAAGAGTTATTGAATTTAATAGAACTATAAAAGAAGAAACAATTGAAGATAAAGTTGCAAAAAAAGATTTAGAATTAAAAGAAACCAAAAGAAGGGAACAACTGCTTGATTCTTCAGAAGGACTTTCATTAGCATCAAATGAAATAAAACAAATGAAGACTGAGATTAATAAGAAAGTAGAAAGTATAAAAACAAAGGTCCCAGATTGGCATATAAATATTATCGACAATAATCTAAAACTATGTAATGTAAATAGTTATGGATATCATTTGACCTTTCAATTTCACCAATTCAATTTTAACTCATTGCAAGATTCTTATTTAACAATTGCCTTATTAAAAGGATATTTTGACAAAAATGGAAATGCAACTGATTCATTCAGTGAAAATAAAAAAATTGCCCATACAAGATTTCAATTCGACATTAATCAGTTTAATCAAAATGGTTGGAGTATAAAGGATACAAGAAGGGACTTTAAACAAACAAAAGCACTTGTCAACGAGTGGATTGAAAAATTAATAGATTTTGCATCAAAAAACAGATAGTTAAAACAAAGAATAACAGCAGCCAACAACAGTAATCGTTTCACAACCCCATAATTATTCAGATCATCGAATGAAAACAAAGCTTTATAAAGACAGATAATGACCATTTTAGGAAAAGATGAACTTAAAAAGTACCTGGAGGTACTTATTTTGTTAAATTTGGCAATATATTTTCATAAATGGGCCAAATTAAGCCGATCTGACATAAGCATATTTTTTAATAAAATAGTTACTGATTTTTATAACGCTTTCTTTAATCGACTTATATTTGTCTGATTTCTGATAAAAAGGAGAGTTTTTAGACAGACTCCCGTTAGAAGATAAAGAAGTTGGGGGAATTACTAAAACAAATCTTAAAAGTAAACTAAACAGCATTAATAAAGTTTGTGATAATTTCTCTCACGGAAATATGCAACAGCTTGATGAATGTAATTTTATAT
>CAZREZ010000627.1:0-1588 GCA_964599115.1 uncultured Bacteroidales bacterium | reverse complement strand
AAGAAAAATAAATTATGAAAAAATCAGCAAAATACTGGATAAAAAAATTAGAATTAACAGAACATCTTGAGGGAGGTTATTTTAAAGAAGTTTATCGTGATGATGAAGTAATTAAAAATGAACATTTACCTTCCCGTTTCAAAGATAGCAGAAGTTATTCTACAGCAATATATTACCTTCTTGACGGAAGTGATTTTTCAGCTTTTCATAAAATTCAATCAGATGAGATATGGCACTTTTATGTTGGCACTTCCTTAATAATTTATATGATTAATAAATATGGAAATCTTGAAAAAATTGTTTTAGGAAATAATCCTGAAAAAAATGAAGAACTAATGGCAGCTATCCCAAAAGAATCGTGGTTTGCTGCAGAAGTTATTGATAAAAGCTCCTTCTCACTTATTGGTTGTACGGTTGCTCCCGGATTTCATTTTGATGATTTTGAACTTGGAAGCAGAGAAAATCTGATTAGACAATATCCTGAACATAGTTCCCTGATAATTGAATTGACAAGAAAGTAAAAAAGCAAACTAACAGCCAGTTATTATTTATTATAATAAGGTGTCTTTTTAAAGAGCTCTCCTGCCATTTGCCGTTCATGAAATAATAGGGCTTCCTGTAAAAAATATTCAGCAATAGGAAGAGATAAGGGATTGTCATAATCCATTCTTTCGGGATGCCATTGAACTGCAATAAGGAACGGTTTCCCATGAGGTTCTTTCCATTCAATGGCTTCAATCAAACCATCGTTAGAACGGGCAGTTACTTTAAATTTATCTGCAAGTTTATCCACAGCCTGATGATGATTGCTATTGACAATGCCGGAATTTATATTGCTTGCCCAGAACAATTTTGAACCCGGTTCAACATTAACATTATGGAAACAATTTTTAGCGTCTTTACACCTGTGAACCACAACTGTATCAAAATCGGAAGGAATATCAACAATGAGGCTTCCACCCAATGCTACATTTAAAATTTGTGTTCCGCGGCAAATTCCAAGTATCGGAATATTCAAATCCATTGCTTTTTTTATTAAAGCAAATTCCAAAGTATCACGTTTATAATCTATTGTTCCACATCTTGTTGTATCAAATGCTTTATTATATTCTCCCGGAAATACATCTGGTCCGCCGGTCAGCAATAAACCCGAACAATTTTCAAGAATTAAAAGTGCCGAATCAATTGGAATAAAATACATACCGATACATTCAATGGTGGAATCGGCTTTTTTAAGCCATTTTTCATAATTGCCGTAATATTTCTCGGGTTTGGCTTTTGAGATAGCAATTATTATTGGGTCTTCTTTATGTGACGAACAACTGCTAAAAAAAATATTGAGACTAATAATGCCTGCTATCAAAAAATAAATTAATGGAGCTTGCTTTTTCATTTGGAAATAATTTTTATATTAACATTCAAATAAATATGACAATTACAAATAAATTTCAATCAATCCTTCAGGAGCTTCAATTTTAATTTGTTTATTATTCCGGTCAACTATTTTGATGATTTCGTCTGTAATCGGTATAAGTATTTCTTTATTTTTATATTTTATTTGAAAAATTGCCTGCTGAGGAAGATCAAG
>CAZREZ010000626.1:0-1595 GCA_964599115.1 uncultured Bacteroidales bacterium | reverse complement strand
TCTTACTATATGCTTTCTTATATAAATAATCTTTCAATTTGCTTTCTTATATAAATAATTGTATTTTTATCCAATTATACTAATGCTGAATAGAAATGCAAAAACTTTAAAGGTCTATTCAGCACACATAACTACTTCTAAACTGCTTTACTTCGTCCCGGATTTTTCAGCGATTAAGAATTAGCGATTGAATTGTTATGTATATTGTAACCAATTGAGCAATTTAGCGTCAAACAGATAGTCAAACAAATAAATGAAATACCAAAACGACAATTTTTATATTGAGAATGTTCTGAAAGGAGATTCTTCCGCTTATGCTAATTTAGTTAATAAGCATAAAGATATGGTATTCACAATAGTTCATAGAATTGTTCGAAACAGGGAAGATGCCGAAGAAATTGCCCAGGATGTTTTTTTAAAAGTTTTTCAATCATTAAATTCATTTAAACATGAATCAAAATTTTCAACATGGTTATACAGGATAGCTTATAATACAGCTATATCAAAAACCAGAAAAAAATATTTGGAAACTTCCCTGATTGACAACGAAATTATTGACAATTTTACAATTGATGAAATAACACAAAACATTAATGAATTAAATAAAGAGGAACAAAAATTATATATTCAATCGGCTATAAATAAATTACCGGAAGATGAGAATGTAATTATTACATTATTTTATCAAAATGAAAATTCGGTTGAGGAAATCAGTGAAATAACCGGATTGTCAAAATCAAACGTAAAAGTAAAACTACATAGGATCAGAAAAAAATTATATTCAGAATTACAACATCTTTTTGAAATAAAAGTTAGTGAGTTGGTTTAATCATATTTAAAATGGAAAAGAAAAATATTATACAAGACGATTTTTTAAAAAACCTTATGAAAAATTCAGAAATTGAAAAGCCTTCTGAAAATTTTACAAATAAGGTAATGGAGAAAATCCAATCCGAAATTATAACAATATCAACTGCAGATGAGCCCCTGTTAAGCAAAAAATACTGGCTTTTGATTGCTTCAGGATTTATTGCCGTTTTAATTATTTTGTTTGTATTTGACTTATCGTTTATTAATAATTTATTTACAGGGATAAGTATTGAAAATTTTGAAATCACTACAATCACAGGAAATCTTTTAAATAGTTTCAGAAACATTTTTTCAAGTATTAAAATTTCTTCAATTTCAATTATTGTAATTGCTGCAATTTCTTCTCTATTTCTACTTGACAAATTTTTAAAGAAAAAAATAACTACAAATATATTCATAATTTAAGATTTAGCCTGAATTATTCATCACGCAAAGACGCAGAGGCGCAAAGATTTGAATTGAAACAATTTAATACCTGCAATACTTTTTATATAATGAAATTGAATATTTTAAACACTTATTGCTAATTTACTTTTCTTTGCGGCTTAGCGAGAAATTTTATGAATAATGCAGGTTAGAATTCCTGCCCGACCATAAACCAAATATTTTTACTTCATCCATAAAGTAAATATAAATTGATTTAAGAATAACGAGCACCGATTAACGATTGGCGAAGTAGCTGAAAATCTTAAATCTAAAATCGTTAATCATTATTCGATATTCAA
>CAZREZ010000625.1:0-1595 GCA_964599115.1 uncultured Bacteroidales bacterium | reverse complement strand
AATATATAAATAACCGGTACGCAGGTAGTTTTCTTTACTGGGCAGTTATTCAGCATCAATTTAAGTTTATGCAATCTGTTGGATCTATTTTCGGACGTTATAGCACTGTTATTTATCTGTTTGTAATGATGCACATTAATCGCATTGACTCCTTAGAACAACTCAAAACAGTATTTAAAAAAGAGTTTGGATGTTTATTGGGTTTACATAAATTATTTAGTGCGCCTAAGTTATGGAAAATGATACATGAAGCAGTAGCACTAAAAAAAAGTTTAGCCTTGCGTAAACATTTTTTCAATTATCAAATGCGAAAGGGATTAGTATCATTATGGCATTTATTTATAGATGGTCATTTTATACACTACACGGGAAAAGAGAAAGTACACAAAAACTTTCATACCCAAAGGGCGATGATGGAACCGGGCCAAAATGAAATATTTATCCATGATATACAAGGACGAATTGTATATTTTGACTTGCAAGAAGGAAAAGGGAATATGTTGGAAGTAATTAAAGAACAAAGCAAAACAATTGCACCTTATCTTGGCAACATGCTCCCTTTATTTGTAGTAGATAAAGAAATTTGGGGGGTTGATAAATTTTTATTCTTGCAGAATTGTCGGTTTATTACTTGGGAAAAGAACACGAATACAGAAAAAACCAACTCAATAGATGCCTGTTTATTTTCAGAGCCTTTTAAACTAAACGATACAGAGTACCAAGTATATGAGACAAGCAAGGTTTACAAAAACTTAGAAGGAAGCAGTATAAAACTACGTCGAATAGTTATTTGGAATAAAAAAACAGGAAAGCGACCGGTAGCAGTAGCATTAGATGAATATGAAAGCACACTTACTCTTGCAAAAGCAATGTTAAATCGTTGGGGCAAGAGTGAAAACAGCTTCAAGCATATGGGCAATCGAACTAAGATGCATTATAATCCTGTAATAGAGATATCAAGAGATAGCCAAAATCAAGATATTTTAAACCCTCAATTCATTAAGCTTGATAAAGAATTATCAAAATTAAAGCGTCAACTTTCAAAAACAGAGAGAAAAATAGGACAAAAGCCAATAACTCTAAAAAAGGATGGTAGCATACGTAAAAATCAAAGCAGGAATTATTTATTGGAGCAACAAAAGAAACTTCAATCACAAATACAAGAAATGAAAGTAAAATTGAAGAAATGTCCACAGAGAGTTGATAGCAGTAGCATTGAAGGAAAAAAGCAATTTAAGGTAATTGAAACAGAGGCAAAAAATTTATGGGACATATCCGAAGCTTTAATGTGGAACAGTAGGAAATATTTAAGTAAGTTACTTGAAGAATATTTGCCTAATGAAAGAAATTTATTACCTGTTTTAGATGCAATTACAAGTTCAAAAGGTAAAGTAAAAATAACAAAAGATACGGTAATTGTAGTATTAGAGGCATTAGAGAGAAAACAATTTTATCAGGCACAGTTACAACTATGCCGAAAGTTAAACGAGATGAAAGTGAGATTTAGTAATCAAAAAATCTTATTTTTTGATGTTGAATAAAAATATAAAAACGTCCAATTTTTATGGCTAATTTTTTATTTTTTAAGAAGTCTG
>CAZREZ010000624.1:0-1596 GCA_964599115.1 uncultured Bacteroidales bacterium | reverse complement strand
TACATTATAGCAGCGTAGCACATTTATCCAACCAGTTCAAGAAAATCACCGGTCTAACTCCGTCTTTTTATAAGCAACTAAAGCAAAAGCGGAAGAAAAACCTGGAAAACATGTGATTTATGTAAGATTCCTTAATTTTTGTGTAATGCTTTTAACATTTAATAGCTATACTTTTGCTGTGTAATTATATTTGGGTTCCAATATAAAAAAGCGGTATTATTCTTTATACAAACCGCATATTAAAACCCTGAAAAGAGCTCCGAAAGTTTTCGGGATTGTACGGCTCCGCATTCCTATCTCTGTATGTACCTAATTACATTTCTATTGAATTCCAATTTATAAATAAAATAAAATGTCGAAAGAAAAAGAAGGTAAAGCAAAATCAGCTAAAAAATCACCATTAAAAAATCTGAAAGAAAAGAGGGCTGCAAAAGCAGCTAAACGTAAAGAAAAGAAAAAGACTGGTATAGTTTGAAAATCGGCTTTTGCAATCATGCATTGTCGTACTCTTTGTAAAAATATTCAAAAATAAATACTTCCTCTATTTGGAAGATTAAGCCAATACGGTTCACTAAAACGGAACAGGGAATCTGCCCTGAATCTAGTCTGGAATTACATTGAAATAATATAAGAGTACAAATAAGTAGAACTTATACCTAATTCAACATAATTGAGCATATACAATGGAAAAAACTGATTTTAAAAAATCAAAAGCATTTAAAGTAACTGAGGTCATCGAATACATCCCTAATTCAGTAGTGATCAGGTCAATTATTAATAAAATAACCGGAAATATAAGTGCTGTTTCATTAGATTCCGGTGAACTGTTGTGTGGAAAAGTATTACCCTTTGAAACCTTTATTCATATCATTGATGGGAAAGCCGAAGTTGTTATTGATGACAAATCCAATATACTTGAAACAGGTCAATCCATTATCATACCAGCCCACACCCGCAACACAATAAAAGCAAATGTGAAATTCAAAATGCTATCCACCCTGATAAAAAGCGGGTATGAAGACGTAAGCTAATTTGTAATAAGTCATTTAGCTTATCCAATAAATGTATTGATATCATAAACTTAATCGGGAAAATTTTAATTAAAATAGTATTCAAAAAAAGAATACTAATCTATTAACTAAAAAAAATAAAATGAAAAAAAACGCACTGGTATATAGCGAAAATGAATTTGGAAAATTAGATGGCAAAGTTGCCAATGGCCTTGCCAGGCACTCAGAAAAATATAAGATACTTGGTATCATAGATAGTACAAAGGCAGGACTTGATGCAGGAGAATATCTTGACGGAAAAAAAACAGGGATCCCTATATTTATAAATATTGATGATGCTATTAATAAGTTGAGCCTTGTTCCTGAATATTTCATTTATGGCATAGCTCCACTCGCTTCATTTCTTGATGATGAACAGAAAAACATAATTTTTAGTGCTATGGAAAAAGGCATGAGCATCGTAAATGGCTTACCTGAATTCTTCACGGATAATGAAGAATATAGTCAAAAGGCCAAGGAATATGGAGTTAAAATATTTGATATCAGAAAACCACCAGCACGAAAAGACCTGCATATTTTTTCAGGA
>CAZREZ010000623.1:0-1602 GCA_964599115.1 uncultured Bacteroidales bacterium | reverse complement strand
ATTATTGATACTTCCGATACTGTTGAGGCAAAAAGATTATTCAATGGAGGTTTGATTTATTTTAAAAATGCCGATTACGATAGCTCGTCTTATTTTTTTGAACAAGCCGGAAAATTATATAAAGATGTTAATAATTGGATTGATCATACAAAATGTTTATTGAAAATTTCAAATAATTTAAGAATAAAGGGAGAGCTTAGCAAAGCCCTTGACCTGATATATCAAATTGAAAAAAATAATAATATAAATTTAATAAACAATAAAAATTTATTTGCCGAACTTTTACATATTAAAGGATTAATATACGGTAATAAGGGTGATTATGATGATGCAATTAATTATTCAAATAAATCCATTAAATACAGAATTGAAGAAAACGGAGAAAACGACACAATTCTTGCTAATACATATAATAATTTAGGGATTTTTTATTACTATAAGGGTAATTACAATGAATCCTTAAAATATTATCAGAAAGCCCTGGAAATCTCTATGCTTAGAAAAATTAAGGATGAACCAGCTATAGCAACCTATCTCCAAAATATCGGAATTATTTTTGCAATCAGAGGTGATTTTGACAAAGCTAATGAGTACTTTAACAAAAACTTAAAAATTAACAGAAATATATTAAGTAATGATGACCCAAATTTAGGAAGAATTTATCTTAATTTAGGAACACTGAATTACTTACTACAAAAATTTGATAATTGCATAAATTATCTTGATTCAGCAGAAAATATTTACCTTCAAAAATTTGGAAAAAATTATAACTCATTAGGTAACGTTTATCTAAATAAGGGTAATGTTTATAATGATAATACAGACTTTGATAAAGCCTTAATGTATTATAAAAATGCTCTTAATATTTTTTTAATAAATTTATCGCCTGACCATTCTGACGTATCAAAAATTTACAATAATATAGGCTCAGTTTATAATAAAAAAAACGATTATAATATAGCATTGGATTACTATCAGAAAAGCCTGTCAATAAGCAAAAATCCCAAATCTAAAACCTTTACATTAAGTAATTTTGCTAAAATATATGATAAACTCAAAAATTTTGATAAAGCCGAAAAATATTTTGAATCAGCAATAAAAACAGCTCAGAATGAACTGGAAAAAGACCACTTCCAATTAGGACATAGTTATTTAGCTTATGGCGAATTTTGTATTAAAAATGGCAATGACTCAACAGCTTTGCTTTTGCTAAAAAATGCTTATCATATTTATTTAGAACATTTCGGGCAAAAAAATCCTAATGTGTCAAATGCTCTTACTGAAATAGGCAACTATTATTATTATCATAAAAACTATGTTAAATCAATTGAATATTATCAACAGGCAATTATTTCAAATGTTTATGATTTTAACGACACAAATTTTTACAAAAATCCCAATCTTGAAAATATTATTCTTGATATTAATCTTTTATATCCCTTATTAGGAAAAGCTCAGGCTTTCTATAGTTTGTATTCAGAATCTAATAATATAAATGACCTGAAAGAAAGCCTGAAATGTTATGATTTAGCTGTAAGATTAATTGAAAAGGTCAGGGATTATCTTTCAAAAGAAAGCAAATATACTATTACGGAAAATGTT
>CAZREZ010000622.1:0-1603 GCA_964599115.1 uncultured Bacteroidales bacterium | reverse complement strand
CATTACAAAATTATGGGTTTGAGATGGAATATGTTGAAAACGGTCGTCCGGCATATCATCCGTCTGATTTAACATAAGCATATTTTTTAATAAAATAGTTACTGATTTTTTCAAAGTAACCTTAAATCGGCTTATATTTGTCTGATTTCTAATAAAACGAAGGCTTTTTGGACAAACTGCCGTTATGCATAACCTTAAAAACAACATAATATGTCATTAGTAATTAACACAACAACACCCGAAGGAATTGTGATTGCAGCTGATAGCAGACAATCATATAGAAATCGTAAAGGCATTTCAAGAATCGGAAGTGACTCCGCAAAAAAACTCTATAAAATAAATAAAAGAGTTGGGGTTGCAATTACAGGTTTAGCCTTCATTGAAATTAATGGAATTTTAAAAAATGTAAGTTCTGTAATTGATGAGTTTATAGAATCAAACGATGTTGAAAGCATGAGTGTGGAGAATGTGGTCAATAATCTGTACCAATCTTTTTCCGAATCATATAACGTTGAACAGCAATTTCAAAGAATAGAAAACAAGGTTCAACAAGATTTGCAAAAACAAGGCTGTAGCGAGATTAAATTTACACGGAATAAAAACCTACTTCAATTTTCATTTATAGACCCAAATGGAAGTGTAAAGAATGCCAATGCCAATATTGAGCAAATAAACTTTCTAGTAGCTGGTTTCAATGAAGATAAATCTCATGAAGTATACGTTTGCTACCTTCCTGGGGATATTCAAAAGAAGAGAAACAGCAAAGAAAAAGGAAGAGAATACGGTGCATCATGGCTTGGACAGACTGATTTAGTGAGCCGAATAATATTAGGTTTTGACCCTAGAATAGGAAATCTTCCATCAATTAAAAAATTAGGGAATAATATTGGAAAAGAATTACGTAATCTAGAATATTCTATTCAATGGGGAACAATGACACTTCAAGATGGTGTTGATTTTTCTGACTTAATGATTAAAACAACTACTGCTCTTCAACGTTTTTCCGATGGAATTGCTGCAGAACCTGGAGATATGCCCGGAGTTGGTGGCGATGTAGATATAGCAGTAATTACGAAAAATGGTGGATTTGTATGGATAAATAAAAAATCAATAATCTATAATGATACAAAAATGGACATAGAATAAAAGGCAATGCATAACACCTAAGCATATAAAAATCCCGTAGTGTGCAGCATCTACGGTTTTTATATGCATTGTTGAACAACACCAAAAGTAGCGGGGACGGCTATTTCAGAGGATATGTGGTTTTAATAATTGCCGGAATTTTACAAATTTGAAGATTGGCTTTTAGCAAGAGGGAAAATTGGTGATAGATTTGTTTTATCATAATAATCGTGCAAATTTTCCAACATTTTTGTTTTATTTCTTGAAGATAAAAAACCATAGTTTCTAATCTTCATAAATCTTTCGGGCAATACATGCTGCAAAAATAGTTTGATAAATTTTATGCCTTCTACTGTTCGGATTTTCTTTTTTTCCAGTAAAGCAGTCAAATCCTTTACTGTAATTTCATTTTCGTTTTTCATAATCATAGATTATCACGGTAAAATTCTATACGTATTTCAAGAATAAGAAGCGCCAA
>CAZREZ010000621.1:0-1605 GCA_964599115.1 uncultured Bacteroidales bacterium | reverse complement strand
TGGTGATACGAAACGCCTACCTCTTTTGAAAGGTCAAAGTACATTTGATAGACGAGAATACCTATTTATAGCAATAGACGATTATTCTCAAGAACTGTTTGCTGCAATACTTCCCGATAAGACTCAGTATTCTGCAAAGACGTTTCTTTGAAAATCAGGTTTTAAAAGTGAATCTGTATGATACTTTGCCTACAACCCCAGCCTTTATCATACAATTGGGATATGCTGTAAATATTAGAACTTAGCCATAAAAAATAAATTTTTAGATTAATATATTGGGAAACTGTTTAATGAAATTTAATTTTAAGCAATAAATTTATGATGAAGTCAATTATTAAAGATGAAATAGAATTGTTAACGCCAGGTTTGCTATTAAACAAAACAGCAAAGAAAGAGATTTATTATTGGATAAAAATGTTTATTGCAGAAGTAGGATGGCATTACCCATTAGATTTAATTTGGCAATATGAAAAAATAATGGATTTGAATTTACCTAAAAATGCCACCATCCTTGATGCTGGAGCTGGAAATGGTATCATGCAATTTGTTTTAGCTGGAAATGGATATAATGTGATAAGTATTGACTTTTCAAATAGAAAATTACCATTTTTACAGTCCAAGTTGCTTGATATGACAAATGAAAAACCATACCATATTGACAATGAATATACTCATCATTTATCAAATATATCACGATTAAATGTTGGAAAAGTATTAAATAAATTAAAGTTAGGTATAAAGTATTTTTCTTGGCTATTTGTAATAAAAGGTTTTCTTAGAAAAAATAAGTTTGGCTTCATTCGTTATGTTCAATCTGATTTTTCGGATTTATCATTCATTGCATCATGCTCTGTTGATGCAATTGTATCTACTTCTGCAGTTGAACATAATCCAAATCATGAATCTCTTAAAAAGGGCGTTTCAGAATTTTGCAGAATTCTAAAACCAAACTCACCAATGTTTATTACAACAAGCGTAACTGATAAAGAATGTTTGTTTGACAATGCAACTAAAGGATATTTTTATGATGAAAAAGCCTTAAAAGAAATTTTCCAGTTGGATAAAGCAAAATCAAATTTTTCTAAGTATGGTCAAATTTTCAAAGAAATTGACAAATGTGATTTTCTTAAAAGGAACTTACCATATAATTATAGGAACAATGCAAATTGTGGAATGCCTTATGGTAAATGGAATCTTACATATTTACCAGTAGGAATAGTTAAATGTAAAAAAAAAGTGCATTAATATTTTTATTTAGTGATATTTAACCATATTTGAAAAATTACACAGTATATTAAGACATTTGTCATAGGGAGTTGAATTAGTAGTTTATATTTTTAAGTCATGAAAATAATAGCATTGTTGCCAATGAAAGGAAACTCCGAAAGAGTTCCTGATAAAAATTTAAAAGATTTCCATGGAAAGCCTCTGTATAAAAAGGTACTTGACGTTTTATTAAAATCAAAATATATCGATACAGTAGTAATCAATACTGATAGTGAACAAATCAAAAGAAGTATAAATAGGCAGTATAGTAAAAATGTATTAATAATTGATCGACCGCTGAGTATTCAAGGTGATTTTATTTCAATGAATAAAATCATC
>CAZREZ010000620.1:0-1618 GCA_964599115.1 uncultured Bacteroidales bacterium | reverse complement strand
TTTTAGTACTAATAATAAATAATATTTTGGAAGATAAAGAAAGAAAAAATAAAATTTAATATTATATAACTAATTAATTACGAAAATTTTAAATCAAATTTCATTCAATTATGAATAAAATAAAAAAAACATTACGTGATTCAGCCAAAGCGAGATGGGCAATGATGTTTATTGTTAGTTTTTTAATGGCGGCTAACTATTATTTTTATGATGTTCTTTCACCTCTTAAGTCTATTTTGCAGGAACATCTTAACTTTTCCTCACAAGACTACGGAATAGTTGCCGGATTTTATGCCTTTCCAAATACTTTCCTTTTGATGGCAATTTTAGGAGGGATTATACTTGATAAACTTGGTATCAGGCCTACCGGATTAGTATTTGCTGTTTTTATGCTCATCGGAGCAGTTATTACTGCTTATGGCGCTACCGACCTATACAGTGAAGGAGGACTTGGATATAATCTTATGAATTCTTTCTGGACTGCATATTCACCCGAACTAAAAATGATGTCGTTGGGAATGTTGATTTTCGGATTGGGAGCTGAAACCAGTATTGTAGTTGCCAGCAAAATTATAGTTAAATGGTTTAAAGGCTATGAAATTGCCCTTGCATTTGCCATCAACTTGGGTATAGCCCGTATTGGTACTGCACTGGCGTTTAATGTTTCCCCAAGACTGATTCTTGGTGATAACTGGACATTTCCAATCTGGTTTGCTGTTATCTTACTTTTGATTGCATTTCTTGCTTTCTTAATTTATATAATGTATGATATAAAATTGGATCGTCAGCTTAAAACACAAACAAGTCTTTTAAATAAAGATGAAGAATTTCATTTATCCGACCTTAGAAAATTATTTACAAACAAATCGTTTTTGCTTATTACTGCTTTATGCCTTACTTTTTATGCTGCTGTTTTTCCATTTCTAAAATATGCTCCGGATTTTTTCTTTCATAAATTCGGTATGTCGCGAGAAGCAAGTGGTGACATTGCCTCCCTGCTTCCTTACGGTACGGTTATTTTCACTCCGCTTTTCGGTTGGTTTGTTGATAAAAAAGGCAAGAGTGCTACATTAATGATATATGGTTCATTATTACTTGTTTTTGTTCATCTGCTCTTTGGGCTTACATCATTCAATGTTTATGTTCTGATGATATTACTTGGTATTTCTTTTTCACTCGTACCTGCTGCAATGTGGCCGTCTGTAGCAAAAATAGTTCCCGAATACCGTATAGGAACAGCTTACGGAGCAATGTTTTCATTGCAGAATTTAGGATTATTTGCAGTACCGATATTAGCAGGTACAATTTTGGACACAACCAATCCGGGAATAACCCCCATGATGATTGAAGCCGGTGCAAAACTCAACTATACTCCTACCATTCTTATGTTTGCAGTGTTTGGCATAATGGGATTTATTTTTGCATTGTTATTAAAAAGGAATGATAAAACATCCGGTTACGGTCTTGAGTTGCCATCTAATGAAACAGTTGAGCAACAAAAGGAAATAACTTAGAGTAGCATAGCTACAAACAAATTAGCTTAAGTGATAATTAATAAAAAGTCGGCAGTCTGCAGTCAGCAATCGGCAGTCAGAGATTAATAGAAGACTGGGGACTG
>CAZREZ010000619.1:0-1627 GCA_964599115.1 uncultured Bacteroidales bacterium | reverse complement strand
TATTTGAATATATTCTCCACATTGAATCTGAAACAGATTTTCTTGTCCAGCATGCACCATGTACGACGTGTTTAAAATTGGGGTATGCTTTACCACCATCATCATATCTAATATCTGGATCAATAATATAATTTTCAAATGGATCATCCCATTTTTTGGGTTGAACTAAAACCATTGATTCATACTTAAACATCTGTACAACTCTATAAAAGTCAAGGTATCTATATATCGGTTTATCTTTTTCTGATTCAGTCAAGTTTATAAATGGCATAGTATGTTTTTTATATATCTCATTAAATCTAAAAATAGATACACTTTCAGCATTACACACAACGGTTTAGCTATGCCCAGTATGGGGTTTCGAAGCACTTCCGTTTCAATTTATAACTAATTTTCATTACTTGTATTATCTTTCAATTTACCACTAAAACCCTTATTGGGTATAGCTTTTGTTGGCAACTGGCTTTATTCTGGTTTTTTCGCAATCATCATTTTCCCTAAACGTCCTTTAAACGAACTAGAACTTAATTCATTAAATATTACAACAGGAAATTGTTTTTTGGGATAGCAACCTTTCCAAAAAGCGTTAAGTACTTCAAAACATTGTATATCAATCATTTTATCGCATTTTATCTTCCATTCTTCCAAACTAACTTTCAGATTGCCTTTATCTGGTGATGAATGAACATATTGGTTTCTTAATTCAACACATTCGTTAATATAATTTTTGAATATTTCTTTATCCGTGTCCAATTCGGTTCCGCTAATTATTTTTGAATATTCTTTAATTTTCCCTTTTATTGAGAGATAAGATTCAAATCCATTTCCTTTGATTGTTTTAATTCCTCTTAATTTGTACTTTTCAATTTCATCTATGCCAGCACCTTTCAAAAAGGCATCATAACCTACTGAATTTATAAAGCTTTCAACAAAGAAAATAAAGTTAATGAAAGCCTCTCTGAAAGATCTAAACATCATTTCTTCTTTTGATTGAATTCTTTTCATTTCAATAGAAGGTAGTTTGTTTGATTCAGAAAACGAGATTGGTTTTTTTCGGTCGTTGAAATAATCAAAACCTTCGTTATAAAAATAACTTGCTGAATATAAAAAATCCAAACAGTCTACGCCATATCGATAAAGGTGTTTTTCTGGATATCCCATAAAACGGTCGTGAAACATATATCCATTATTAAGCACTTCGCTAATTTCTAAAATCTCACTTAAATCTTTTATTGTTATTCCATCTTCATAAAAATCGGGATGGTTGTGCATATATTCAGCGATTTTAACATTATCGCATTTTTGATTCCATTTCAAATATGCTTTGGCTTTGGTTACAATTTCTTTGGTTTTTGATATCCGCTCAATTATTACAGAATAATCGCCATTCCATTTTTCAGGGTTCGACATACTATGAATCTTTTCGATATTCTCGTTTCCATAATCAAAACTAAAAATGAAATTTTTTTCAAGAAAAAATCCTCTCGCTAAAAAACAGTAAAACTGAAGTAATGCTGTTTGAACACTTAATTCTTTATGTAGTTTATAATGCATTTTTTTCAGCTTGTTGCCAACGTTCTTGCTATACCCAGTAAGGGATTCAAAGCTTTTCCGTTTCATTTTATTA
>CAZREZ010000618.1:0-1638 GCA_964599115.1 uncultured Bacteroidales bacterium | reverse complement strand
TTTATCATTAATATAATCAATAGAAAATTTAGCAGAAAAAAAGTCAAATTTTAATTCATTGTTTTTCAGTTGTTCAAATAAGTAATCAGCACCATATTCCTTTATCGGTTCTTTGATAATAGTTCGTGTTGTTTTACAAGAAAAAAGAATAAGTGTAAAAATAATGCTTACTCCTAGAAAAAATTTAATATTAAAATTATTCATATAATTTTTTATCCTGTATTTTTTTATCTAAATATTCAGAGCCTTCACCAGCAATTTTTGCCTTTTCCCAATAATCATAAGCATCATATTTTTTATCGAGTTTATATAAAATATCTCCATAATGTTCAAGGATAACGGCATTCTTATCTCCTTCGTTTTCTAAGGCTTTTAAAATCCATGTTTTTGCTTCTTCATACTTTCCCGATTTGTATAATACCCATGCATAAGTATCAAGGTTTGAAGAATTATCAGGGTCAAGTTCAGTGGCTTTTTTTGCCATTTGCTCGGCTTTTTCAAGGTTTTCGTTTCTGAGTGATAAGTAATAGCTGTAATTGTTAAGTACTATTGAATTTAATGGATCAATGGTTAAAACTTTTTCGTAAAATTCGTCAGAAGATTTATAATTTTTGACTTCATTATACGTATCACCCAAATATGAATAGAATTGAGCTAAAAGCGCATCATTATTAACTACGAATTTTAAACCACGGTTTAAAACCTTAATTGTTTTGTCATAGTTTTTCAATTGAAAATTTGCTACTCCGTTAAATAAATAAAGCAATGCTTGTTCGGGAAATAGCTCAATAGCCCGCCGGCTTTCATTTGCCATTGATTTATTATCTTTCAATTCGGATTCAACAAATAAAAGTTGTTCCCAGATTATATATTTACTGCTATCAAGTGATAATACCAGATGAAGGGATTCTTTAGCTTTATCAAACTGATGATTCTGATAAAGCAGGTCAGCATAAATTGAATGTGATTTTGGATCATCAGGGTGAGTATTAATTAATATATCCGAAAGGGCAAAAGCCTGATCCTTTAATTCGGAATAAAGCTCAATAATTGTATAATATGACAGAAGAATCTGAATTTTTGTGTCAATATCAAGATTTGGATTGGCAAAACCAAGTTTTAATTCTTCAAATGATTTTTCTTTATCGCCTTTTTTCCTGTAATAATCTGATAATGAAATATGGATATAAGCATCATTAGGATTGATTTCAATAATCTTATTGTATGCTTTTAATGCTTTTTCTTCCAGGCTGTTAGATAGACATAATTCAGCTAAGATTGCATAATAACGGCTTTCTGACGGATATTCTTCAATGAGCTTTTCAACTTCTTTAACTGCTTTATCAACTTGTTTTAGTTGAAGAAAAAGATCCTTTTTTTGTGTTGTAAGTTGTTCGGAAATCCCTGTTTTTTCTTCAATCTTGTTATAAACCTTAATAGCATCATTATATTTTCCCGAATAGATATAATCGGATGCCAGTTCTAAATGATAATCAATATTATCAGGATGAGTTTTTACAAGAGTTGTAAAAACCTTGATCCCATCATCATATTTTTCATTAGCTTTATATAACCTTGCGAGCAATAGTTGATACCAAACGTTTTGAGGATTGATTTTTACTGCTTTTTTAGCAAGCA
>CAZREZ010000617.1:0-1640 GCA_964599115.1 uncultured Bacteroidales bacterium | reverse complement strand
GGGTAGCTATGTTTGGATGAGATAAGTGCTGAAAGCATCTAAGCACGAAACTTAGCCCAAGATGAGACTTCCTTTAAGGGTCGTTGTAGACTACGACGTTGATAGGCTGCAGGTGTAAAGGCAGTAATGTCAAAGCCAAGCAGTACTAATTACCCGTATACTTTCTTATTTTTATTGTTTAATATCATTACTAACTTTGTGTTTTCTTTCATATAATATGTCATTAAATATCATTTTTAAAAGAAATTTAAGAACTTATGGTGACTATTGCGGTGGTGTCCACCTCTTCCCATTCCGAACAGAGAAGTTAAGCCCACCAGCGCCGATGATACTGCCATACCAGGTGGAAAAGTAGGTCGTTGCCAAATTCTATAAAATCCATTCGTTAATTCGAATGGATTTTTTTTTGCCTTCTCTTTATATTATGTCCTTAAATAACTAATTTTGACAAAAAATATAATCGGTATCTATTCGTTTTCAATAAATATATAATTTTAAATTTTATAATGTTATTCCTTAAAAAACTAATATATATATTTACTATATTTATTTTAATTTCTTCAAATATTTATGCTGATGAGGGTGACACTCTTCAACAAAAAGTTGATTCTTCTGCAGTTTATTATTTTTATGATAACCCTGATAGTGCTGCATTTTCAAAACTCTATTATATTGATACAATATTAACCGGCTTTCAGCAATATGATCCAATATCAAAAAATGGTAGATTTTATGCAAGTCTCGGAAACATCGGCTTAGCCCATCATAACATTATTTATAAGCCTTTTATCTCCAATGAATTTGATTTTGGGATTCACTCATTTGACAGATATCTATATAAAAACAAAACTGTAAAATATTACCGGCTTTTTATTCCTTATACCAAATTATACTATGAAAACGGTGCAAAAAAGGAACAATTTTTCAGAGTAACTCATAGTCAGAATATTGCACGGCAATTTACTATCGGCTTAGATTTCCGTTTCATTCATTCACCGGGATATTATGAGAGGCAAAAATCAGATGATAAAAATCTTTTTATTACAGGTCAATTTTATACTAAAAATAATCGCTATGGAATAACTGCCAATTATATACATGATAAATTGATTGTTGAAGAAAACGGTGGAATTCAATCAGACAGTATTTTTGAAAATAATATTGAAACCGACAGACAACTTCTTAATGTTAACTTACAAAACGCTCAAAATAAAATTAAGGAAGCCAGCTTATTTTTTAATCAGTATTTTTATTTATCAAAAATTTCAAAAAATAATTTAACAGATACTATACCAATAAAACGAAAACTCGATTTGGGCAGGATATCTCATTCGTTTTTATGGTCAAGAAATCAATTTCTTTATGAAGACGAAAACCCGGCAAGTTTGTTTTACCAAAAGTTCGATTCAATAATTGATTCAACATTAACTCACGATTCAACCTATGTTTTTAAAATTAAAAATCAACTTACATGGTCAAATTTAGGATTTAATGATAAACTTGGAGACAAAATATTTTACCTGTATTTTAGCTTAAATTATCAATATATTGAAATCGGAGGATATGCCCCGACAAAGTATTACAGCCAATTAATTCCTTCAGGGGGTTTCTCGGTTTTTATATTAAAAAGTTTTCGGTTA
>CAZREZ010000616.1:0-1641 GCA_964599115.1 uncultured Bacteroidales bacterium | reverse complement strand
TAACTTGCCATTTATGGCGCTATGCTATTTTAATTTTATCATTTTTTTTGTTACCGATGCTTTTATTGTTTTTAATGTATAATAAAAAATTCCGCAAGGTAAACCGTTTGTATTAAAATTTAATATATGTTCTCCGGACTTTTGATCCTGATTAAGCAGTTCTTCAATTTTTTTTCCAATACTATTATAAATAGAAATATTAACAAATGTATTTTCAGGTAAAAAGTAAATAATTTTCGTTTTGTTTTTAACCGGATTTGGATAATTATTTATATTAATTCCCTGTTCGTTAAGAAGATAAGCCGGAATGTCCAATAAAGTCTGACACTCATAGGCACCGATATCAAAATAGTTATTAAACGGGCGGGGACGATTTTCAATATCAAACGTTATACCATAAGCTGTAAGATCAAGACCTGAATTATAAGCAGGAGATGTAGGTTTCAGATCATAATTTCCGCTTGCCTCATCAACAAATTTCACTGAAGCTGAATTTGTTGTAAAATAATTATTAGATGAAATTAAGTTTATGGATGTATTAGCAACGTTAATATATGCTTCCTCTCCAACTATTGGATATGCTCCGGGATCAACAATTATATTGTTATAAACAATATTTTCGTTTATAACTTCATTTGATAACATAATTCCAAAGGTTCTGGGACTGATGATAGTATTATTAAAAAAATAATAATTTTCATTGGGATAAGTAAAAACATCACCTACCCAAATACCATGTTTTTTAAACTCCAAAGGGGGGTCGTTTGGATGATATGTTTTCCCGGGATTTACAATTAAATTGTTAAACATTTTTTGATTTCCAGATCCCATCAAATCTATGCCATCACCTTTTCCGTCAATTATTTTGTTATTATAGCAGTCGCAATTGCTTCCCCCTCCGATCAATATTCCGCTCATCTGGAAATTTTCTTCAGCATAGCTATCATGCAAAATATAATTATTATAAATTTCACAATCGGAAACAGCCGAACTAACCTGTATGCCATCCCAACCAATATCTTCCAGAATATTATTATAAATTTTCACACCTATCAATACATGAGGTAAAACAGTAGTATCACAATTATAAATATACTGGCCCATATATTTTGAACTGCCTATGTACATTCCTTCATTTCCGATATTATGCAAATAACAATCGTGGATAACTGTATTATACATTGTAAAGCTGTCTCTGACTGCAATAAAGCTGCAATTTCCCAAATAATCGGGTTCTGTTTTTGCATATATTCCTGCTATTGGTGAGTTTGCTATTTCAGCCCGTTCAATTTCAATATTTGTGCTTAGATGGTCAATTGAAAGACCGGCGCCATTTTCAACTTTAGTTATTTGAATTCCATATTGTTGAGCATCCAAACCTGCACCGGTTAGTTTAATACATGAACACAAATCAAATTTAATTCCAAAATAATGTTCTGTATCTATAATTACCGGGCCATTTTTATTAATTATAGTTATGATACTATCCTCAGTTCCGTGAATATTTTTTAAAAGCAAATAATTTTTATTACCTGATAATAAGCATATCGTATCACCCGGGTAAATATTATTTGTTCCGTCAATAATAGTAACATCACTGGCAAATTCATGATGACAATGTAATGTTTGAGAAAATAAATT
>CAZREZ010000615.1:0-1642 GCA_964599115.1 uncultured Bacteroidales bacterium | reverse complement strand
TATTCAGATAGTTCATTTTTCTTGTTATTTCAAAAAGATTAATCAATTCTTTATAAATTATTTGGGGGTCAAATATATAAAAATTTTTTAACTTTACATCAAAATTAATTTATTTCTAACTTTCACATTATGAAATATCTAATATCGTTATTTTTAATTGTTTCTACTTTGATTGTTAATGCTCAATTTGAGAAATGTTTTCATGATAAGACTTTAAGAATTGACTATTATCATTCAGGTAATAATGAAACCGAATTGTACACATTTAGACAACTTCTGGAAGAACCTTACTGGGGTGGGTCAAAAGTTAATCTTGTTGATACCTTTAACTACGGTAAATACTTTTTTAAGGTTTATGATGTTAAAAACGATAGTCTCCTTTATTCAAGAGGCTATTCCACACTTTTTGGCGAGTGGCAAACAACCGATGAAGCAAAAACCACAAGTCGCAGCTTAATAGAAACAGTTGTAATGCCCTTTCCAAAAAATGATGTAAGAGTTGAATTTTACAGCAGAAATAAAAAAGGAATATTTGAAAAAAAGTTTGAATATAATGTTAATGTTGGCAGTTACTTTATCAAACCTGAGCGTAATATGGAATATCCTGCTTTTGACGTTCATATATCCGGCGATCCTGCCAAAAAAGTTGATGTTGTTATATTGCCCGAAGGGTATTCTAAAAACGAATTGGGATTATTTATAAATGATTGTCAAAAATTTGCTAAACTCTTATTTTCATTTTCACCTTATACCGAAAATAAGGATAAGTTTAATATCAGGGCTGTTTTAGCAGCTTCCGAAGAATCGGGAAATGACATTCCTGGTGATAGTGTCTGGAAAAAAACACTGATGAACACCGGCTTTTATACTTTTGACAGCGAGCGTTATTGCATGACTATGGATAATAAAAGCGTCAGGGATCTCGCTGCCAATGCTCCTTATGATCAGATATATATTTTAGTGAACAACAAAAAATATGGTGGTGGTGCAATTTATAATTATTATTCTGTGAGTGTTAACAGTAATATTTTAGCTTCTAAAATATTTGTTCATGAATTCGGACATGGTTTTGCCGGACTGGCTGACGAATATTATAATTCTCCTACTTCATATAATGATTTTTATCCTTTGGATGTTGAACCATGGGAGCCTAATCTTACAACTCTAATTGATTTTGACAGCAAATGGAAACATCTTCTGAAAAAGAAAACTCCAATCCCAACACCTCCAAAGAAAAAGTATCTTGATAAACCCGGTGTTTTTGAAGGAGGTGGCTATGTAGCTAAAGGTGTTTACCGTCCTGCTTACGATTGCCTGATGAAATCTTTTAAAGGTGATAAATTTTGCAAAACCTGCACAGAAGCTATCCAAAAAATGATTGACTTTTATTCTAAATAGTCTTTAATTTTATAATTTTGTGCAAATTTTCAAATTATATTTAACGCCATAAAAATTAAAATAAAATGATTAAACATCTTTCATCATTATTAGAAAAAGCAAAAAAAAAGCAAAAAAGAAAAATTGTAGTTGCCGCTGCAGGTGACCAGGATGTTCTTGAAGCAATCAATAATGCCAGATCAGAAGGAATAATTGAACCGATTCTTATAGGAGATGTTCCGAAAATTAAAGCTATTGCTAAAAA
>CAZREZ010000614.1:0-1642 GCA_964599115.1 uncultured Bacteroidales bacterium | reverse complement strand
TCCTGTTTTCATTTTTGCAACACCCTACAAATTTTTTGCAATAATTTTCATTAGCAATTTTTGTTCCTCATCCATATTCAAAAGTATCTTTTTCTGTTTTTTGGAATCTGGTAAAATCACTTCTATTTGATACATAGTATGGGTTAGTTCCGCTGCTTTTTTTACTGAAAACGTTGCCTTTTCTTTATACAAAAGCCTTTCAAGTTCTTTGTATATAGCATAGGCTGTAAAAGAAATACAAATGTGCGCTTCAATTCTTCTTTTTATCCTGTGATAAATCGGTCGGATTCTTAAATCTGTTTTTGATATTCTAAATGCTTTTTCAATATGCCAAAGATTTTTGTAGTTATCAATTATTTTTTTTGGTCCTAATTTGGAGTTAGTAACATATCCTTTAAGCCCATCCCATTTTTTATCTTCTTCAAATTTATCATAGTCTATACCTATCTTTATTTCACCTTCCATTTTAAGATATTTGTTGTATCCTCTATTGTTTATGTTCGATTTGGTTAGTTTGCCTGAATTTATCCGTTTTTCTAAGCGTTGTAGTCCTCGTTTACGATTATGTTCATCTTTTTCAGCTCGTTTTTCAGAATAAGTGATAATCAACCTTTGTCCTATATCCTTTTTAATGGTTTTGTATTCATCATTTTTTAAGGTTGATTCTATTATTTGTTGTTTTATTTTCTTGGTTTCATTCTTGATGCGTGCTCCTAAGATATACTTGTAGCCATTTTCCTCTAATAAATCAATGTTCTCTGTTGATAATAACCCTGCGTCAGCCACAACAACAGGTTTAGATAAATTAAATTTTTTACTGAGCTTTTCAAGTGTAGGAATTAGTGTATGACCTTCATAGATATTTCCTTCAAAAATATCGTAGCCTATTGCATAGCCTCCAAGACCAACCAACAGACCAAGAAATATTTGAGGATTTTGATGTTTGCCGTCTTTGGAAAATCCAGTTTTGCGTAAGTCATCTTCATCACTGGCTTCAAAATAAAGTGTTGTCATGTCATAAAAAACAACAATTATTTTATTGTTTAACAATTTTAATGTATGCCTATAAGAAATCTGTTCTACCTGATCCTTCAGACTATTGCTTAGTTTGTCCATAAAGCGGTAAATACTGTCTATGTTCAAGCATACTCCCTGATAACGATATAGATAATCTATTGTTTTTAGTTTGCTTAAAGGGAAGGAAAGACGGGCAATGACCAAATGACGGAACAAGCTTTCTCTAATAGCGTTAAAACCAATTTTATTATATATTTTGCCAAATACTAATTCAGGACCAATTACTCTAACATTTGCATTATTTAGAGTACTCAGAAAGCTTTCAATTTTGGAATCTTCTTGTGACAAAAACAGGCTTGTTTGCTTTTGAATATTATTTAATTCATGCTTAGCCTGATTCAATAATAAATTTATTCCTTCTTGTGTATGATTACTTCCAATTGTCTTAACAACTTTATATTTCCCTTTTGATTTGGAAATAATCTGAATACTGATACTTCCGCTTCTATTCTTTAATTTTCTAATAAACACACCACAAATATACCTTGCAACACCCAAATAAAAAAATCATGTCAATAAAATCAATGGTTACAAAGGATGTTCAGGGTAAGTGCGGAAAACAGGA
>CAZREZ010000613.1:0-1647 GCA_964599115.1 uncultured Bacteroidales bacterium | reverse complement strand
AAAGTGGTTTTTTGAACCTGATGTAGGTTTATGGGGTTTTATAACAATTATTATTGCTTCAATTGCGATATGTTTTTTTATTTTAGGATTGTTTAAAAATATAGTGAAGAAATTTTCATTTATGGAAATCCTGTTTATAATTTTTATTTCAGTAACCTTGATTTATCCATACAATGGAGGTAAACGTTTATTAATACCTGTTTTACCTTTTATTCTAATATATATTATTAAAGAATTGTCTGAGTCTGTGTATAACTTTAATTTTTAGAAAATTAATTTTGTTAGCATTTTTCTTACCCTGATATTAATTACATATATAAATGGTACTTATAAAATCATAGTAAATCAGAAATTTACAACTGAAGGTCCCCAAAAGCCAGATGCAATTGAAATTTTTAAAGAAATTAAAAACAATACTTCGGAAGAATCTGTTGTGGCATTTATTAGGCCAAGAGTACTTGCACTATATACCAAAAGGAGAAGCCTTTCAAATGGTAAACATCAAAACATGCAGGAGATAGAGGATAAATTCAAAGAAGTGAAAGTTGAATATATTTTGCTTCATCATTATTTTCATGATGAATCATTAATAAAATTTCTTGAACTAAAAAGTACTGAACTTGAAGTAATGGCTAAAAATAAAACTTTTACACTATACAAATATTCAAATTACAATTAATTATAATGGGTAAATTCAATAAATTTCTCAAAGCAGTTTCGCTAATATTAAAAAAGCCTGTTTTACTGAATAATGTTCTGAATGATAATAATGTTTGGAAAGATTATGTTAATAGGAATTACAATTTACAGGCAGGCTTAGCTGTTGTAAATATCAATGAATTGTTTCCTGATTTTTCAGAAACCGTGAAATTATTCGGGTTCCTTGATGGAAGCTCATTACCAACCGATATTGCCTTGTTAACAAAATTAGCTGCACAGATAAAAGATTGTAGATTTTTTGAAATTGGAACCTGGCGTGGTGAAACCGTTGTCAATGTTGCATCTGTGGCTAAGGAATGTTATACATTGAATTTACCGGAAGAAGAAATGAAAAATTCTGGGCTGCCGGAAGATTATATCAACCAACATGCTTTCTTTTCAAAGAATATCTCAAATATTATCCACCTTAAAGGCAATTCCAAAACTTATGATTTTGCAGGACTAAACAAAAAATTTGATTTGATTTTTATTGATGGCGACCATCATTATGATTTAGTAAAAAATGATACAAAAAAAGTATTTGAATTTTTAACTCATAATAATTCTATTGTTGTCTGGCACGATTATGCTTATAATCCAGAAACAATAAGATATGAGGTTTTAGCTGGTATTCTTGACGGAACTCCCCCTGAAATTCATAAAAATATTTATCATGTCTCAAATACATTATCTGCTGTTTTTATGAATAAAAAGTTAGAAAGTAGAGCATTAGAAACTCCTGCAAAACCTGATAAATATTTTGAGATTTTTTTAAAGACGAAAAAAATCAAGAAAGTACTTTAATGTCCGTTTTCTTGTAAATTATGGAAAATATTTTTCTAAAATAAAAAATTTCCTATTTCCTGTTTTCCGCATTGGGACACCTTAAACACAAATATTTATAAAGAATTTTTTAATTGTTCTTTTGGCTTGAACCAAAAGAACCAA
>CAZREZ010000612.1:1119-1651 GCA_964599115.1 uncultured Bacteroidales bacterium | reverse complement strand
CGTATATGTTTAGGATATGGGAAATCAGAATATATGTTGTCAGTAAAAGAAACAGATATTCATATCAATCCAAACGACCCAAATGAATTGAATTCAACAATACAATTCGATTTAATATTTGAAATTGAAGATAATCCAGTTGAAAAACAATGCTTTTACGATTTTATTTCAATTGAACAAAAAACAAAAAAAGAAACTATTCAATTGCATTTAAAATTTACTTGGATTAATAAAGGTAAACAAAAATATTTTAAACGGGATATTTGGGGTGGAGATAATGAACATCAAACTATTCCTTTTGAAGCATTACAAGAAATATTTTTTACGTATTTAGATCCATTGAGAGATGCTGTATATGGACTTAAGCCATATTCTTATAACAATAAAATATCTGTACTTTTTAATGAGTTAACTGCATATAAAAAAGGAGAGGAAATACGAAAACTGACTGAGGAAAGAAAGAAGGAATTAGCTAACGATCTATATACTGTTTTTAAGAGTGATAGTAAAGATTGGAAACATATTTTAATTA
>CAZREZ010000612.1:0-1109 GCA_964599115.1 uncultured Bacteroidales bacterium | reverse complement strand
GGACTGGAATTACAAATAAATATCCAGAAATTGAAATGAATTATGTTGGTAGAAAGTATTCTGATGTTGTAAAAGGAATAGAGCTTAAAAGACCTATTTTTAAAGGTGTATCAGAGTCTGAACAACAATATTTCGAAATATTTCAAAACGGATTAGGTGAAAACAACTTAATTTATGCTTCTGTCGTATTAGGTGACTTAATTAACAGGTGTGAGGATAATGAATTACAGATTTACAATGCCCTATTAGTTGAGGAACCTGAAGCACATCTTCATCCTCAGTATCAAAACACATTTTTTCAATATTTAAACACATTACAAAATAAAGGTTTACAGATTTTTATTACTTCACACTCCCCAACAATTACAGCTAAATCAAATATTGAAAATATAATTGTTTTGCAAAAGCAGAATGAATTGATTGCCCCCTTTGCTTTCTCAACTCTATCAAAAGATGATTTTGATGATAAAAATAAAAGACATCTAAAGAAATTTTTAGATACGACTAAATCTCAAATGTTTTTCTCTAATGGTGTGTTATTAGTTGAAGGTATTTCTGAAGCGATACTAATCCCTGCATTATCTAAAAGATATTTAGGCATTGACCTTGAAAAAAAAGGAATTGAGATTGTTAATATAAATGGTGTTGCATTTGAACATTTTGCCAAACTTTTTAATAATAGAAAAAGTGAAAAGCGTCTATTTTCACGCTGTGCAATTATTACAGACAGTGATCCAAAAGAAGGTAAACCGAAATCAGACAGGGCAATAAAAGCTGAAGAATTTGCATCTAAAGATTATGTACATAATCTTGAAGTATGTTTAGCTTCAAACACTTTAGAATATGATATTTTTGAATGTTCTGACAATAATAAAAAAGTAATTCGAAACGTATATAGTTCAATGCATAAATCAACTCCCGAATTAAAGATAGAATTTACAGTTGAAGTTTTAATGGAAAAATTAAAATCAAATTCCGATAAAGGAGATTTTGCACTCGAATTGAAAGATGTTATAAATAATGATGTTGAAATTGAAAAATATGTTATTGAGGCATTGAAAAATTTTACGATTCCATTTTACATAGAAAAAGCAGTTCGTTGGGTAACA
>CAZREZ010000611.1:0-1654 GCA_964599115.1 uncultured Bacteroidales bacterium | reverse complement strand
ACAAAATCAAGGATGTAATTACAATTACCTGAATTATAAAAGCTAAAACAGGGAAATCAGTGAGGTTAAATAATTTTGTTGTAATATAGGTTGAAAAAATTATGATCGCAACATTTAAAAAGTTATTGGTAATTAATATTGTTGCAAGTAATCGTTTTGGTGATTCAAGTAAACGAATAATTAAATTATCTTTTTTTGTAGTACTTGTTTTAATTTCATTGAGTTGGGCAGGGCTTAGCGAGAAAAAAGCAATTTCCGTTCCTGAAATCATTGCTGAAAAAAACAACAACAGAAAAATAAATAAAAAATTTATTACAGTGCCAAAAGTAAAAGATTTGATTATAGAGTCAAGGAGATAAAATACTATGGTTAAATATGATTCAATATCAGGGTCTTCCAAAATAGTTGTATTTAATTGTGTGAAATTAAGTAAACCTTATAAAAACACAAATATAAGTAATAATTTTATTTGTTCATAATTTCATTCTGTAAACGAATAGATTCCTCATGAACCAATTCAAACAGGTCAATTAAAAATTTTTTACTTATGCCCTTTTCAACTCCCTTTTTCAGTCGGTCCTGAATAACATTTCTCCAGCGTTTTAGTTGTAAAATCGTAATATTGGAATTTCGTTTGTATTCGCCAATTTGCTTTACCAAAACTAATCTTTTTGCAATAATATCAATTAATTCATAGTCAACTTCATCAATTTTTGATCTTAGTTCTTCTAATTTATTTTCAAATTCAATGTTGCCTGATTTATTTCTTATTATAAGTTTGGAAATTAAATCTTTTAGTTCGGCAGGAGTAATTTGTTGTTTTGCGTCGGTTAATGCAATTTCGGGATTTATATGGGTTTCAATCATCAGTCCGTCCATTTCAAGATCAAGGGCTTTTTGTGAAATCCGGAAAAGCAATTCTTTATTTCCGCAAATATGGCTCGGATCAACTATTACCGGCAGTTCCGGAAAAATTCGTTTTAATTCAATGGGAACCTCCCACATCGGAGCATTCCGAAAAGGAGATTTTTCAAAAAAATAAAAGCCCCTGTGAACAGCAATCAATTTTTTTATTCCGACAAAATTAAGCCTTTCCAATGCACCTATCCATAATTCCAAATCAGGGTTAACGGGATTTTTAACCATCACAGGAATATCAACTCCTTTTAAAACTTCAGATATTTCCTGAATTGAAAAAGGATTTACAACTGTTCGGGCACCAATCCATAAAATATCTACACCATGTTCCAGACAATCTTCCACATGTCTTGAGTTGGCAACTTCAACAGCAGTCATCATTTCTGTTTCATCTTTTACAACTTTTAGCCATTCAAGACCAATATTGCCAACACCTTCAAAATAATCAGGTCTTGTACGGGGCTTCCATATTCCTGCTCTGAAAATCTTAACATTTGTTAGCTTAACAATTTCTTTTGCAGTATAAAGAAGTTGTTCTTCTGACTCAGCACTACATGGCCCGCTGATTATTAATGGCGGTTCGTAAATTTTCATCCAGTTTTTTAGGGGTAATATATTTAATTTCGCTTTCATTTGTGATTAACAAAATTAACTAAAAATTATGGTTCTGTATTGAATACTACGGATTTAATAAAGATAAAAAACATCCATACGGACTCCCGTTGGTCGAAAGTAA
>CAZREZ010000610.1:0-1655 GCA_964599115.1 uncultured Bacteroidales bacterium | reverse complement strand
AAATACTACGTATGTTCATATTCAGCTTGCTCCCGGAACTTTAATTGCTGATTTTACTGCAAATACGACAAGTATCCCTGTTGGCGGAACCGTTGATTTTACTGACCAGTCGTATGGAAATTCAACAGCTTGGGAATGGACTTTTGAAGGAGGTGATCCAGCTACTTCCTCAGAACAAAATCCTGCCGGAATTCAGTATTCAGAAGCAGGCAAATATTTCGTTACGTTGAAGATACTTAACGATGAAGACACATCAATAATTACCAAAGAGAATTATATTAATGTTAATGTTTATTACTGCATGGGCGATACAAGCTGTATAACATGCCAGGGTATGTTTTTTGATTCAGGTGGAGATGATGCAAATTACTCTGATGATGAAGATTATACAATGGTGTTTTACCCTGATAATTCCGAAAATAAATTAAAATGTAATTTTACTATGTTTGATATTGAATGGGAAAATTATTGCGATTACGACTGGTTGAAAATTTATGACGGAGAGTCAATTTCAGCACCTCTAATTGGGAAATATTGCGGTACCGACTCACCGGGAACGATAATTGCTACTAATGATCTGGGCGCATTAACCTTTGAATTTCATTCGGATGGTGAGGTTAACGAACCAGGATGGGTAGCTGAAATCAGTTGTGATTCTGGTGTAGGAATAAATGAAAATCAAGAATATGGTTTTGTTAATATTTTTCCAAATCCGGTTAAATCCAACTTTATTTATCTTGAATCAAATAAGGTAGTTGATAATGTAAAAATATTTAATTCGCTTGGAAAAATTGTTTATTCAAATTCATTCAGAAATAATAAAATTCAGATAAATACTAATAATTTTAGAACAGGAATTTATTTTATCAGTGTTAAAACAGAAAATGAAATTCTTTATAAGAAGTTTCAGGTAATTCGCTGATAAAAAAGTTTGTATTACACAGTAAAAGTCTAATTGAAATTTCTGTAAAAAACCAAATGGATTTTTTAAAATCTAAGCCCAAACGACAGTCCAAACCTGAATAAAAAAAGAAAAATTATCAGAAAAATCAAATATCTGCGTCCGATATTGATTGATTTTGGTTCTTCGTCGAAGTATAGAGTAGGATAATTATGGTATTTGAAAATAACAGGGACTATGATGGCTATCATTGATAATAATGTCAATATTTCAAAATATTTATTAGTATGATTATTTGGTATTCTTACAAGGAAAATAATAGCAATTCCCAAAAAATAAGGCACGATTAATTGGCTTCGAATAAAAAATTTCTTTCTTTGTTTATCAATAAAATTAAAATATGAATTTGCTGAAAATAGTATTGGTTTTGTAGATAGAATACCTGTGATTATAAATACAGAAAGTGAAAATATTATTATTAACATCCGTGCGGTATCCATTGTATATGTCCAATCCAGAACATGTCCGAATCCTCTTGAAATTATTGAGCCAATCAGTATTGAACCGAAAAAATTTGAATATCCTATAAAAAATCCCCAAAGAAAAAACATCTTTAATAATCCATCTGCTTCGCTGACTTTATTGTAAATAATTATAAATATTGTTCCAAAAAGCAATGCAATTACTGAGCCTGCACTAAATATCAATTTAACAGAATCGAATCCCCATTGAGTTTTACCAATATTATAAGAAA
>CAZREZ010000609.1:0-1655 GCA_964599115.1 uncultured Bacteroidales bacterium | reverse complement strand
TTTTTGATTTATCCCAGGTAATAACTTTATTTAAAAAGGGATGAGCTTTAAACAAACTTTCATTTCCTTTTTTTAATAAAAAATCAATTTTAGCATCCGGAAAACAATGATGTAATTTTTCAAGTATCGGTGTTGCAAGTATCACATCACCAATTGATGCAGTTTGTATGATTAAAATTTTCTTCAAAATAACTTATAACATTTAACATTAAGCAGAAACATCAAATTCCCTTAAGGCATCATTAAGTGAGGTTTTCAAATCTGTTGATTTTTTTCGTTTTCCTATTATTAATGCACATGCAACCTGGTATTCTCCTGCAGGAAATTTCTTTGCATACGAACCGGGAATAACAACCGACCGTTCAGGAACAATACCTTTTTTCTCAACAGGTTTATCACCTGTAACATCAATTATTTTTGTTGATTTTGTAATAACGACATTTGCTCCGAGAACAGCTTCTTTCTCAATTCTCACACCTTCAACAACTATGCTCCTTGACCCGATAAAACAATTATCCTCAATTATAACAGGAGCTGCCTGAACCGGCTCAAGCACCCCTCCTATTCCAACGCCTCCGCTCAAATGAACATTTTTACCTATTTGAGCACACGATCCGACAGTAGCCCATGTATCAACCATAGTTCCGCTGTCAACATACGCACCTATGTTGATGTATGAAGGCATCATTATTACACCTTTTGCAATATACGAACCGTACCTGGCAATCGCATGAGGAACAACTCTCACTCCAAGTTCATCATATTTACTCTTTAATGCAATTTTGTCATAAAATTCAAACGGACCTACTTCTGTCTTTTCCATTTTCTGAATTGGAAAATAAAGTATAACTGCCTTCTTTATCCATTCATTTACTATCCATTTTATTTTCCCCGAACTGTTATCTCTTTCAGCAGGTTCTGCAACTCTCAAAACTCCCCTGTCAAGTAAATCAATAACTTCACGGATTGTATTTTGAGTTATTTCATTATTAAGTAATTCCCTGTTTTCCCAGGCCGATTCAATTATATTAATTTGATTTGACTTCATAAATACTTATATTACTTATAAACCAGTTTCAAAAATATACAAAATTTTTAAAGTATTTAAACTTCTTTGTACTTTTGTGCTGAAATTTTCGTTTTCTTTCAATTCAAATAATTTTATGGGAAGAATATTAGCAATAGATTATGGCAGAAAAAGAGTTGGAATAGCTGTTACTGATGAATTGAAAATGATTGCCAATTCACTGACTACGGTTCATTCAAAAGACATAATTATATTTCTTAAAAATTATACTGATAAAGAAAGTGTTGAATGTTTTGTAATTGGTGAACCAAAACAAATGAATGGAAAATTATCTGAATCAGAAAAATTTATTAAACCGTTTATTAAATTATTAAAAAAGGAATTTCCTGATATTAAAATTGAAAGATTTGATGAACGGTTTACTTCAAAAATAGCAGTACAAACAATGGTTGACGCAGGTATCAAGAAAAAAGACAGGCAAAACAAAGCATTGATCGATAAAATTAGTGCAACCTTGATATTGCAATCATATTTAGAATCAAAAAAATAAATAAACTAATGGTATATCCTGTTGTTGCTTATGGAAATCCTGTTTTGCGAAAAGTTGCAAAAGAAATTGAAGAACATA
>CAZREZ010000608.1:0-1656 GCA_964599115.1 uncultured Bacteroidales bacterium | reverse complement strand
AACGTTCATATATCAGGGTTTGGGCTTATAATAAGGATGGCGTTTCAAACGATATATTGATTCCGTTAATTAATGGTAAGGTTTTAGACAATCCTACAGAATTAAAAAGGGAAGATTATTTTGCAGCAATCATTTATAATGTTTTTGTTGACCGGTTTTACAATGGTAATCCTGAAAATGACGAACCTCTTGATGACCCTGAAGTTCTGCCCAAAGCAAATTATTTCGGAGGGGATATTGCAGGAGTAACACAAAAAATCAAAGACGGCTACTTTACTGAGCTTGGAATAAACACAATCTGGATATCACCGCTTGTTCAAAATCCTAAAAAAGCTTATGGTCTCTGGCCTGAGCCACGCACTAAATTCTCAGGTTATCATGGATATTGGCCAATTTCTTTTACTCAGATAGATTATCGATACGGTACTGCCGACGAACTTAAGGAAATGGTAACAGAAGCACATGCAAGGGGCTTGAATGTTCTGCTTGATTTTGTTGCAAATCATGTACACGAAGACCATCCGGTTTATCAGGCACATCCCGATTGGGCTACTAATCTTTATTTGCCTGACGGAACTTTAAATACTGAAAAATGGGACGAACACCGCCTTACAACATGGTTTGATACTTTCTTACCAACACTTGACCTTTCAAAACCCGAGGTCGTTGAAATGCTGACTGACTCAGCTGTTTTCTGGATTAAAGAATATAACTTAGACGGATTCCGCCATGATGCAACAAAACACATCCCTGAAATTTTCTGGCGAACATTAACCAAAAAACTTAAAGAACAGGTGATGATACCCCAAAATAAATTGCTATATCAAATCGGTGAAACTTATGGCAGTCCTGAATTGATAAGCAGTTACGTAAATTCCGGCGAATTGGATGCACAGTTTGATTTTAATGTTTATGATGATGCTGTTGCGGTTTTTGCCAGAGATGATGAATCTTTCACAAGACTCAATAATTCTATTAAGGAAAGTTTTATTTATTACGGAAATCATAATCTGATGGGTTATATTACGGATAATCAGGACAGAGGAAGATTTATTTCTTATGCTGGTGGCACACTTGAATTTGATGAGGATGCAAAACTTGCAGGATGGACAAGGGAGATTGGGGTTGGTAACCATGTTGCGTATAAAAAATTATCTTCTTTAACTGCCTTTATAATGACAATCCCCGGAATTCCCATTATTTATTTCGGTGACGAAATTGGTGACCCGGGCGGCAATGACCCTGATAACAGAAGAATGATGCGATTTGTAAATCTGAAAAAAGAAGAAATAACTGTTAAAGAAACTGCTAAAAAACTTATTAAACTAAGAAAAGAAAATCTGCCTTTAATTTTCGGCGATTTTGAAACTCTAAAAGTTTCTGAAAATATTTATGCTTTTGCAAGAACATATTTTGATAAAATTGCAGTTGTTGTTTTTAATAAAAATTCTTCTACAAAAGATATCACATTTAGCATTCCCATAAGATTCGCAAATACTGAACTCAAAGCAAACCTCGGCTCAAAATTTAATCTTGAAAATAATAAATTGAAAATCACGCTTGACGGAAATTCATTTGAGATTTTAACAAATTAATATAACCATGAAAAAACCAGTTAAGTTTATTACAGGTAGCTTTAAATTAGCTGCATTATTT
>CAZREZ010000607.1:0-1669 GCA_964599115.1 uncultured Bacteroidales bacterium | reverse complement strand
TCCATTATTCCATTATTCCATCACTCCATCACTCCATCATTCCATTATTTCAAAAGCCAAAGGGTGTCCATATAGATACTTACTTTAAATAAAATCATCAATCAAACCAATTTTTTATTATAACAGTCTTATCTTCAGGTTCATCTTTATGCCTGAATTCGTTAGTGTGTTTGTTATAGACGTAATCTTTTTCCCATTCTTTATAATTTTTTCTTATCTGATACAGAGCGTCAATAATTGTTAAAAGTTCCTGATTTGTTGTTGTGGGATGAAGAGATATTCTTATCCAGCCGGGTTTTTCAGACAGATCGCCGGAGTTTATCAGTTCGGTAATTCTTTTTGATTTATCATAACTTACATCAAGTAAATAATGTCCGTAAGTTCCTGCACACGCACAACCACCTCGAGTTTGTATACCAAATCTGTCATTTAAAATTTTAGCAACAAGATTAAAATGAATATCATCAATATATAATGAAAAAATTCCCAAACGGTTTTTAACATTATCTGCTAAAATATGTAGTCCGGGAATTTTACTTAAGCCGTCAAAGGCAATTTTTACTAGTTCTTCTTCACGCTTACGAATATTTTCTGTTCCAATTTTATTTTTCAGTTCGATGCATAAAGCAATTTTAATTGATTGTAAAAAGCCTGGAGTTCCTCCGTCTTCGCGTAATTCAATATCATCAATATACTTATATTCTCCCCATGGATTAGTCCAGTCAACCGTACCTCCACCGGGATTATCAGGAGCCGGATTGTTGTAAAGTGAAGAGTCAAAAATCAAAACGCCGGATGTACCCGGTCCACCAAGAAATTTATGTGGAGAAAAGAAGATAGCATCTAATTTTTCCATTGGGTCGTCAGGGTGCATGTTAATATCAATATAAGGGGCTGAGGCAGCAAAGTCAATAAAGCAAACACCTCCGTATTCATGCATTATTTTTGCCAATTCGTGATAAGGAGTTTCAATTCCGGTAACATTTGAACAAGCAGTAAATGAACCGATTTTAAACTTCCTGTTTTTATATTTTTCAAGTTCTTTGCGAAGTTGATTTACATCAACCAGCAAATCTTTGTCCGGCTGCAATTGTACTACATCAACATCGGTTTCATACCATGATGTTTGATTGGAATGATGCTCCATGTGTGTTATAAAAACTACAGGAATGTCATCTTCATTAATGTTCTTTAAATCATTATGATTATTATAATGCCTAAAACCAAGCATTCTCTGTAATTTATTAATTACTGTTGTCATACCAGAACCGGCTGTTATGATAACATCATTTTCAGAAGCATTTACATGTTGTTTTATCAATTTGTGAGAATATTGATATGATTTGGTCATTAATGTACCTGTTTCATTTGTTTCCGTATGTGTATTCCCTACATAAGGTCCAAATGTTTCAACAATTCTTTTTTCAATAGGACCATATAATCTTCCGCTGGCAATCCAATCGGCATATATCATTTTTTTCTTGCCATAGGGTGTTTTTAAAACAAGGTCATTGCCTATGATGTTCTTTCTGAATTTATCAAAATGATTTTCCATATAAATAAAGCAGATTAATTTTAAATCGCCACAAAGTTAATATTACTGATTGAAAGTTTTTAAAAATTTTTAATTAATTGTATTTATAAAATTATATATATTTGCTCGATATTT
>CAZREZ010000606.1:0-1671 GCA_964599115.1 uncultured Bacteroidales bacterium | reverse complement strand
AAAACACTCTCTTTGAAAGTTTTGATTATCAGTTACAATTCGATTTCAAAACAGAACCATCTATTGTATGTATTGATGAACCTGCTAAATTTCTGGCAATTGATACTGATTGTTCTGTAATTCCGACAAACATAATATCATGGAACTGGGATTTTGGCGACGGAACAACATGCAATGATATCAATACGGAACATGCTTATGAAGCTTCAGGTAGTTACCCTGTGCAACTTATGGTAATAGACAATAATAATTGCAGAGACAGCGTGCTCCGGATCATTACTGTAAAACCTCCACCCGACGTTAACCTTGGCCCTGATACATTGATACCATATAAAGGTTCTATTACTCTTAATGCCGGTTTTCTTGGAGCATATTACTACTGGTCAACCGGTGAAAATACAAGAACTATTACGCTTAATAATTTAAGAAAGGATACCCTTGTGAGCGTAGAAGTAAATTATGAAGGCTGTGATGGTTATGATGATATTCTGATAAGCGTTGCCGATCCTCAATCCAGCCACCTTTATATGCCGAATGCTTTTTCTCCAAATGGCGACTCAAAGAATGATATATTTAAACCTGTAAGTAAAAATGTTGATAAATTTAAAATGTATATATATAATCGATGGGGAATCCTGATATATGAAACCAATAATCCTGGCAATGGCTGGGATGGTAAATTCAATGGTTCTGAATGCCCGCTTGGAATTTATATCTGGAAAATCATATATGATGATCAGGATATTGAGGAACATATTACTAACAAAACTCTTTTAGGGCATGTAACTCTTGTAAGGTAAAGTTTTGAACTAAGCTCTTAATACTTCACAACTACCTTTGTTTTCCACCTCCCTGAAAGATAATAAATAAACGATAATATCATTCCTACTGCCCATGCAATAGGTATTCCCCACCAGATTCCGGTCACTCCTATATCTAGTGAAAGGAAATATGAAACAGGTATTCGCACTATCCATAAAGCAATTAGTGTAATGAACATCGGCACTAAAGTTGCACCTGCACCTCTCATCACGCCATTAATAACAAACATTGTGGAAAAAATAACATAAAATGAACCTACAATGATAAGATATTGATAACCGATTTCTATCACATTTATATCAGATATAAACGCACCCATAATATATCTGCCAAAAAATATTGCAATAATTGTAACCGATACTGAAATAACTGATGTCATGAAAAAAGTTGCTTTTAATCCATTTTTTATACGCTTAGGTTTATTAGCTCCTAAATTCTGACCAACAAATACAGCAAGGGCATTTGCAAAATTCATAGCAGGCATTACCACAAACGAATTAATTCGCATAGCCACACTGTATGCAGCGATGGTATCAGTGCCAAACATGTTAACAATTTTAAACATAGCCAGCATTCCTAAAGAAACAAAAGTATTTTGAAATCCCGTTGGTAAGCCAATCCGCAAGCTTTTGTGAAAAATATTCCTATCAAATTTCAATTTTAGAAATGAAAATTTGATCAGTTTGTGATATTTATTAAGATACAAAATAACAGCTGTAAATGCAAATCCCTGCGAAATTATAGAGGGATTTACCGGCAACTCCTGTTCACCGAGGTTGTTTGATTTGACTACAACGCCTCCACTGCTGTCTATGAGTTGGATGTAGATACCAGGTGACGCAAACTCAT
>CAZREZ010000605.1:0-1674 GCA_964599115.1 uncultured Bacteroidales bacterium | reverse complement strand
AAGAAAGAGCAATTAAAGGATTTAAGATTGTTGAAGCTGAGTATTTAAAACTGAAGAATGAAATCAGTCAAATGGAAGATTCGTTAACGACTCTCAGAAAACTTGGTGTTCATGATTATGAGTCGCAATCGGAAATGATTAACATGCAATTAGCTGTTGAACTGGCAAAAGGAAATACTTCTGCAGTTAAAAGGCTTGAGAAAAAACTTCATACTCTTGCGATATACGGTGGACCCTATGTATCCTTAAGAGATGCACTGGAACATGAAAAAAAGCAATTAAGTCTGATAAAATCAAAATACGAAGAAGCAAAAGTTGATGCTCAAGAAAATCTGCCTCAGAAATTTGTTGTTAATTATGCATATAAAGCTGAAAGAAAATCTTATCCGGTTAGATGGGTTATTGTTGTTATTTCAACTCTTTCTGCATTTATTCTTGGTATTTTGTTAATAATTATTTTTGAAAACATTAATAAACTAAGAAAAAAAAAAGAAATCGTTCAATAAAATTTCATTTAAGTAAACTACGATTCAGTAAAATTAAAACAAATATAAAAATGGAAAATTACTATAATAATTTTAACCTTATAAAGTTGCTAATTAAATGGAAGATACATTTAATAATAATTGTAATTATTTCTGTTATTTTGGCTGTAATATTTTCAAGTCCTTGGTTTATAACACCAAAATATAAATCTGCAGCTATTGTATATCCGGCAAATATTTCACCTTATTCTGAAGAAACAGAAACCGAGCAAATGCTTCAGCTATTACAGTCAATGGATATTAAAGACAGCATAATTAAAAAGTATGATTTATCGAAACATTATAAAATTGATCCAAAATACAAATATTTTTATACAAGCCTTTTATATGAATATAGTCAGAATGTAAGCATTAATAAAACTCCTTATGAATCTATTGAGATTGAAGTGTTGGACAAAGACCCTCAGATTGCCTGCGATATGGTAAACTCAATTATTGATTTTTATAATTCAATGGTAAGAAAAATGCATAATGATAAATATGCTGAAGTAATAAAGATGTTTAAATCTCAATTAATCGATAAAAGAAAAAGAATTGATTCATTGGAGGTAATGTTAAAGGATTTAAGTACAAAATACGGTTTAATTGAATATGGGTCGCAGAGTGTTGAGGTTACAAAAGGATTATTAAAAACCGTATATGGATCAAATGCAGCATCAATAAATACCAAAGAAGTATTAAAACTAAAAAATAATCTTCAGGAAAAAGGTGGAGGACTGATTACATTAACTGAGATGTTAGTTAATGAAAATAAAGAATACAGTATTTTAAATGTTGAATATGAACAAGTTTTGAGATTTCACACTGATGAACTTACTTATTCAAATGTAGTTTCCAAACCTTTTCCTTCAGATAAAAAAGCATACCCTGTCAGATGGCTTATTGTTGTTTTAAGTGTTATAGCAACGTTGTTTTTATCAATCGTAGTGATTTTATTAATTGAAAATTATAAGTCATTTATTAAACAATAAAATAATATCAATAATTTTTCTTTTTAACCGACCAAATTAATTAATACAATCTTGACAGAAAAATTAAAATTAACATTGGTTTATACAATAAGCGTTCTCTTTATAGCGCTTAATATGTATTTAATTGTTCAGAAGGATATTTATTGGTCTTTGCTACT
>CAZREZ010000604.1:0-1686 GCA_964599115.1 uncultured Bacteroidales bacterium | reverse complement strand
GCGAAGTAGGGAGGGGTTGGGGTGGGTAAAAAACCCGCTTAATCTAAAACATTATCCCTTAACTACCGAAGAAACTCCCTGCAAAACAGAAAAACTCTGCGAAGAACTTATTTGGCCTTTGAATATTTTTGTAGAAAATTTTCAGCAGCCTTGATTTTTTGTTACTTTTTTATCAAGAAAAAAGTAAAATTAAAAAAATTAAAATGATTGTTATTATCTTTTATGCTTTGAGGTCAAACCCAAAATGCTACTAACCTTTGAAATGTTAGCAACCTTAATTTATAAAACACTAATGTTTTTTTTCAATTTACCAAAATTTACGCCTAATATTTTGCCGCAAAGAAAAAAATTACGCCTATATTTCATTTTTTATTAAAAAACAGTTATATTTGCCTAAAAAATGGTAATAATTAAAAGAGAATATTACAATAAAAAAGTTAAAGAAGCTTTAAGAATGTTGCCGGTTGTTGTGCTTATTGGTGCACGACAAGTTGGCAAAACCACTATAATGAATAATTATGAATATGATAAAAGTACCCTCTTTTTAAACGGCCAAAACCCTGAAATCATTGAATTATTCTCAAAATATTCTTTAATCGAAAATTATTTAAAACTTAATCTTAACTTGCAATTAGATGGATATTTGCTTATAGATGAGTTTCAGTTTATTTCCGGCATTTCTACAATAATAAAACTCCTAACCGATAATAACAAAAATCTTAAAATTATTGCTACTGGAAGTTCAAGCCTCGACATAATACAAAAAGCAGAAGAATCGCTTGCAGGAAGAGTTAGAATGATAAATGTTTATTCTCTTTCATTTCCTGAATATATAAAGTTCTATGATGAAACTTTGTATGAAATATATAAAAAATACGATAGTTTCACAAATGATAAAATTATCAACAAAGAAATAAAAATACTGGAACTAAACTATCTTAATTATGGAGGATTGCCCCGTGTTGCATTAGTAAAAAATAATAATGAAAAAATTGCATTGTTAAATGATATTTATCAAACCTATTTATTGCGTGATGTTAAGGCTTATGTAAAAAATGAAGATAGTGTTGGTTTTAATAAAATGTTGCGTTTGCTGTCATCACAAATTGGCAATCTTCTGAATGTTAATGAGCTATCGCGTACTTCGGGTTTAAGCTACAAGAAAACATTGGACTATCTGTATTTATTGGAACAAATGTTTATCCTGAAACAGCTTGACCCTTACTATTCAAATAAAAAGAACACAATAACCAAGATGAAAAAACTTTACTTTTATGACCTGGGAATGAGAAATATCATATACAACAGTTTTAATGATATTACTATAAGGGTTGATAATGGTGCAATTTTTGAGAATTATGTGTTTTTGGAATTAATAAAAAATACACAATCAGTTTCAATCTTAAATTTTTATAGAACCAGAGATGGTGCTGAAGTTGATTTTGTTTTGGATAATCTGGTCGAAAAGAAATCTTTCGAAGCAAAATTCAGGCATTTTGACAAAGCTGTTAAATTCAAAAGTTTGAACGACTTTAACAGCTCTGAAAATATTAAAGCATCTTATCTCGTTAATCTAAACTTAAATGTTGAACATAACGATGTTCATTACATTCAATCTTGTTTAATCTCAAAAATTTTGTATGATCATCCTAATGAAGAAACCCATGCTGCCATTGAGGATGCCCG
>CAZREZ010000603.1:0-1689 GCA_964599115.1 uncultured Bacteroidales bacterium | reverse complement strand
GAATGATTGAATGATTGAATGATTGAATGATTGAATGATTGAATGATTGAATGATAAGGGTAAATACTTCCCCTCCTAATTTTAGGAGGAGCAGGGGCAATGTCATTAAGTTAAGTAAATGAATAATGAATATCGATTAACGAATAATGATTTTAGATTTTTTATTGCTGATAATATGATACTTCGAAATTCAAAAATCGTTAATCGGTGTTCGATATTCCAAATTCCATTGAGATATACCCTTGACTTAATGACATTGGGGGCAGGGGTGGTTAAATTAAAGATGACAAAAAAGAAAACGCCACAATTCCGATAACTATCGGAACCAAGACTCAAAGAAACACAAAGAACAAACAATCAATAATTAGAATTTGAATATTCTATATAAAAATGCAGAATGCTTTAGTTGATAAATAAAACTAAAAAACAATGTATAAAAAAACTGTAATTTTCCTGTTAGCAACAATTTACTTTCTTTGTTATCAAAACATAATTTTAGCTCAGGATAGTGAAATAACGCAATATTTCAAAGGAATTTATCTTAATTCGCATCCGCAAGATCCTAAAATGCCACCTGATTTTTTCATCAAGTCAAAATCCAATAGCTTTCAGATGGGATTCGGTGGTTATGTTAAACTTTATGGTATATATGATCTCAATGGTTTGCAATCCGTTACTGATTTTATAACTTATGAAATTCCTGTTGGACAGGGAAACACCCGGCAGGACCGTTTTGCACTTGATATACGACAAAGCAGAGTTTATTCTGAAATTCTGGGGATGACTAAATACGGACAACTAAGAATATATATTGAAGTTGATTTTTTAGGTGAAACAGGTTTTTTGCGGTTAAGACATGCATTCGGACAGTTTAAGGGATTTTTAGCAGGAAAAACATGGACCACTTTTATGGACCTGAGTGCTTCACCCAATACAGTTGATTTTGAGGGTCCAAATAGTGAGGTCTCTTTTAGAACAGTAATGGTAAGATTTACACAAGATTTTGGTAATTATTTTATTTGTTCTGTAGCTATTGAACAACCGGATGTATCAATAACAAATGATGATACCGAAGATATCCCTCAAAATATACCTGATTTTGTTGCAAGATTTAAAGCCCATGGAAAGGTGGGACACTTACAATTGGCCGGTGTATTAAGGGACATAGCTTACGAAGATACTATTACAGCAGAAAAAAGGAGTTCGCGGGGTTGGGGTGTTGCATTCAGTGGAAGCCTGAATATTACTAAAAAGAATAAATTTATGTTTCAGACTGTTTATGGAGATGGTATATCAAAATATATTCAGGATATAGCCGGAACCGGAAGAGACCTTGTTCCAAAGCCCGGTTGCCCTGGAGAATTACAGGCATTACCTGTTTTTGGAATGTATGCTGCTCTTCAACATAATTGGACACAAAAACTTAATTCAACGATTGTATATGGTTATACTGAGGCTTATGACCTTGTTAATAAACCTCCTGATGATTATCAAACAGGTAAGTATGTTGCTGCTAATCTTTTTTGGGATTTAATACCTACGATTCGTTTTGGTGTTGAATACCTCTGGGGTGAACGAGTTAATAGGAACGGAGATTCCGGAACAGCTAACCGTATCAATTTTTTGGCAAAATATAGTTTTTAATGTTGCGGAATATAAATAAATTACGAATTTTGGTGCTTTAATTCG
>CAZREZ010000602.1:0-1696 GCA_964599115.1 uncultured Bacteroidales bacterium | reverse complement strand
CTACTTTTGTAAACTTCAAATAATATGAAGTATATAAAATACTGATAATAAGATATTAAAATAATAATTAAAAAATGTACACGATTGAACTTGAAAATATTACAAAAACTTTCGGCAAACATAAGGCAGTTGATGATTTGTGTTTAAAAGTCCCGAAAGGAAGCATTTATGGCTTCATTGGCCCGAATGGCTCCGGTAAAACGACAACTATCCGGATGATGATGAATATTCTTTATCCGGATAGCGGGATTATTAAACTTTTCGGAAATGAGCATCTCGGAACCAGGCTTGATAATATTGGTTACCTGCCTGAAGAACGCGGCCTTTATAAAAAAATGAAAGTCAAAGATGTTTTACGATTTCATGCTGAGTTGAAAAACACCAAAAATATCAATTCTGAAATTGATTATTGGTTGAAAAAATTTGACCTCTCAGACTGGATAAATAAAAAAGTAGAAACTCTCAGCAAAGGCATGAGTCAGAAACTTCAGTTTATTGTAACGATAATTGACAAACCTGATATTATTATACTTGACGAACCCTTTAGCGGACTTGATCCGGTTAATGCTGAAATTATTAAATATGCAATTCTTGAATTACAAGCGAATGGGTCAACAGTGATCTTTAGCACTCACGATATGAATATGGCAGAGAAAATGTGCGATTTTATTTTTATGATCCATAAAGGAAAAAAAGTGCTTGACGGAACACTAACTGCTATTCAGGATAAATATGGTACTGATACTATTCGTGTTCAAACAGAAAATGGAAAATCAAGCCTTAATGATATCCCTGGAATTGAAAAAATAAATGATTACGGACAAATGCAGGAAATAAGAATTGAACCGTCAGTAGATATCCAGGAAATAATAAAAATCATTTTATCCAGAACACGGGTATCAAAGTTTGAAATAACAAAACCATCATTAAGCGATATTTTTATCAGGATTGCAAGTCCTGAAGAAAAGGAGGTGCAAAATGCGTAAAATATTTATTCTTACAAAACGTGAATTTCTTACAGCAGTCCGTACAAAAAGTTTCCTGATAGGATTAATAATTGCCCCTATTTTGATGGGTGGTAGTTTTATTGTTATCAAATTATTTGAAGATAAAGTTGATATTAATGATAAAATAATTGCAGTGATTGATCATTCCGGAATAATGGCAGAACCGTTGATTGAAATTTCAAGTGAAAGAAATAAAGAGATCTTTGATAAGGAGACAGGAGAGAAAATAAATCCAGCTTATTATTTTGAGATAATTGAATATGATACAAGCAACCTAAAACAGCAAAGGCTAAAACTTTCAGATAGAGTTCGTAATAAAGAATTACATGCATTTGTTGAAATAGGCCCTGAAATACTTCATCCTGGCGAAGATTATGAAAAATACAGGATTACTTATTATTCGGAAAATTCACTGATGGATAATATTCGTGATTGGGTTTCTCGTTCAATAAATAATCGTGTCAGGCAACTCAGGGTGGAAGATCTGAATATTGATAAAGAAGTTTCGAAAGACCTTTTTTATTGGATTAATGTCGAGGGAATGGGTTTATTGACAATAAATGAACAAACAGGTGGTGTTAAAGATGCCAGGAAAAGTAATATCGGTGAAGCTGTTGCAGTGCCATATATTTTAATGATGATAATAAAATAAGATTAGATTGGATTGACAATAGTATCACTGAAGAAGG
>CAZREZ010000601.1:0-1698 GCA_964599115.1 uncultured Bacteroidales bacterium | reverse complement strand
TTAATCAATGAATTACTTAAAAAATAGCAACCAGTTTTCTTCAATTAGACCAAAAATTAGAAAACCATCCACCTATACGGGCGGACAAGTTTGGATATTTGAAATTAGGCTGTTAAAATAAGTTTTTTCCAAATTTAGAATTTCAAGTTTCCCATACGGGCTAACTCCGTGTCGCAAATTTCATTATATAATCATTCCCAATAACCAAATACAATACCCATCTAATCCTAAAAATAAAAAACCCCTGAAGGCGGTTTATTTTGTATGAAAAAATTTACTTTTATTTAAAACGCAACACTCCAAGGGTGTTAAAATACCAAAAATTACAATACGAATGATAATCGTTCATAAAATTAATCAAAATAATCTCAAAAGTAAAGGAAGAATCAGTTAACGGTAAAAATGAATCAGTTAACGGCAGGAAAGAGGATTACGAATTACGATTTACGAATCACGATTTACGGATTACACCTACTTGATATTTGAATGGTTAATAAAATGATTTAACGGAAGCATTGATTTAAAAATTTTAATGACAAGTTTAAGCAAGTCTTCAGACAGAAGAATTTTGTCAGATAATGGATGTAATACAACATAACTTTTAAACTTCAGCAATTCAATATCCGAAAAATCAGGAGGAAAATCTTTCGGAGGTCTTACGAGTTTTTCACCTTCCAGTTCTTTGAAGTACTTTACAAAATCATCGTCATAAATTATTTTCTTAAATTCATCAACATTGTAATAGATTTCCTGCCTGATAGCTTTTAACGAAGCTCCTGCCGGCATATATATTCCTCCTCCTAAAAATGAATTTTGTGGTTCAATATGAAGATAATAGCCGGCATTACAAGCTTTCCTTCCGCCTTTTGTAATAAACCCTCCAAAATTGATTTTGTAAGGAGATTTATCTTTTGAAAACCTCACATCCCTGTAAATTCTAAACAAACAGTCATTAGGTGAAAGTATGCCGATTTCATTATCAAACTTTCTGACAGCAGGAATCAATTGATTCACAAAGGATTCAACTTCAACTTTTGCTTCTTCATATAAAGACTTGTTAACACGAAACCACTCCCTGTTATTATTCTTTTTTAAAAATTCAAGAAATTGTAATACATTTGGACTAATCATTTTTTATATTTTTTTCAAAAATAAAAAATTTAAACTGATTATGGTTAACAAAAACCTGGTAAAACTAACAATTTTATTATCCGCCAGTATGACTATCATGGCAGGAGCTACAATTGCTCCTTCACTACCTCAAATGAAAGTGGTTTTTAATCATATTCCCAATGCAGAGTTTATCATTAAGTTAGTGTTAACTTTGCCATCACTTTTTATTGCTTTTGCAGCACCTTTTGCAGGTTATATCATTGATAGTCTCGGCAGGAAAAAACTTTTACTTTTTTCTTTACTTTTATATGCTCTTGCCGGAACTTCGGGGCTTTACCTGAATAATTTGTTTACAATCCTTATCGGGAGAGCTATACTTGGCATTTCAGTTGCAGGGATAATGACTACCACCACAACCCTCATAGCAGACTATTATACAGGAACCGAACGACATAAAATGATGGGGATGCAAGGAGCATTTATGGCACTCGGTGGTGTTGTTTTTATTTTTTTTGGCGGATGTTTGGCAGATATAAACTGGCGAATGCCATTTATTGTTTATGCTTTTTCATTAATAGTTTTTAT
>CAZREZ010000600.1:0-1698 GCA_964599115.1 uncultured Bacteroidales bacterium | reverse complement strand
TTAAAAAATTCTTTATAAATATTTATGTTTAGGGTGTCCCGATGCGGAAAACAGGTGAAAAAATCTAAAATCATTCTAAAAGTGTAACTGTCCCCTTATCCTTTATTTCTGTACCACCGGAATTTAAATCTTTGCTATAACTGTAAGTTACAACCCAGACATATACACCGGCAGGAGCGAATTCGCCATTGATCTTTCCATCCCATCCTTCGGTAACATTATTAGTTGAAAATGTTTTCTGTCCCCATCTATTATAAATTGTGAGATCATAACTTGGAATATAAGTCAAACTGGTAACAGCTTTAAAAATATTATTCCCACGCGTACTTGAAGGCCTGAAAGAATTAGGAAAAAATATCACCGGACTTTCAACTTTCAGGTTATATTCATTAGATACTGCAGGATTTGGATCTGCACAAGATTCCTGTGATAAAAGATAACATGTAATTATAGCATCAGCATAAATTGAAGAAGTAAAATAGATGCTGTCAGGGCCGCTTTGCACAACCTCATTGTTCACTCTCCATTCGTAAACAGGATTAATTCCGTGATCCTCAACTGTTGCAAAAAATGTTATAGAATCACCTGGGAAAATCGGATTTCTTGACGCATCAATTTCAATATTAATATCAAAACTCTGAAGCACTTCTAATTCCACTTCTGTAGAGTCAACACAATTGTAAGGGCTGGATGTGATCTTTAAAGAGTAAGTACCTGATCCTTGCAGATTAATATTTTGAATTATTGGATTTTGCTCTGTGCTAATAAAACCTTCAGGTCCTTCCCAAAGATAAGAGACATCATTATTGTCTGAGAAAAGTTGAACATCATCTCCCTGACATACAGGTGATGTTGTTGTTGCAGAAGCAGATAACTGCTCTCCATAATTTGCAATTACTACAGGATTACCTGAATAAGGAGTAATACAATCAATTTCATCTCTTATCCAAATATTATATATTCCTGGAGCTAAATTTTCAAACAGGCAGGTATCATACCAGTTATTTCCATCATTAATAGAAAACTTTATATTACCATATCCACCGGAAGCATTGATATTAATATATCCGTTTTGTAATTCACAATATGCATCAGAGATTTCCACTTCATCAATAAATGCCCCACCGACATTTACCAGTTCATGCGGTTCTGTAAGGGATTGACACAGGGCATCATCTGTAACTCTTAAAGTATATGTTCCTGGACCAACATTAACAAGCTCTACTTCCTCTCCTACTATATTTCCTGAAATATTTGTCCATTCATAAGTCAGGCCTGAGCTTCCTGTTGCTGTTATACCTGCAATATAGCCGTTAGTATCCCAACAGACCGGATTTGAAATATCCATATTTGTTTCATCAATCTGCGGACCTGCAATATCTTCAATCTCATAAAGTCCGGTAACAGATATGCATAGATTTTCGTCAGTCACTGATAGGGTATAAAAACCTGCCGGTATGCCTGTAAGGTCTAAATTATTTCCAACAACAGTTCCTATATCGTTAGTCCACTCAAATGTAAGATCAGTAGACCCGGCAGCTACAATATTTATAATAAAACCATTACTGCCTTCGCAATTAGCACCTGATACTACAGCATTTACATCATCTATGATTGGAGAATGAAAATCCTCAATAATATACGGACCTGCAAAGGATTCACACTGGTTTTCATCAGTAACTTTCAAAAAATATGTAC
>CAZREZ010000599.1:0-1706 GCA_964599115.1 uncultured Bacteroidales bacterium | reverse complement strand
ATCCGGTATTTGCACTTAAGTCAGAAACATTGTATGCTGTAACATTTTCAACATTTAGGTTTTCAAATCCTAAAACAAAACTAGTAAAACCTGTGTCGGTTGCAACATCAAGATAATAACCTTCAGCAAATATTGAAGTTTCCCAATTAGCATCAAAACTTGTTTGTGAAATATTGGTAGCTGCTATTGCATTTGGTGCAGGAGGTGCGTAAGATATTCGAGCCGAATCAATATAATTTACACTTAAAGCAAAACCTTCTTTATTAATCTCCAATAATGATAGTACAAAATTATTTCCAAGCCACTTATATTCGGTTATTTCCCTGTAAACAGGAAATCCAATACCTAATGAATCAATACAAATTTTTTCATGTTTGTTTGATTTAATATATGATTCTTATTTATTTTTATTTGTAGCTTTAAGTTATGTTTAGGTTATTATTTATAGTAACCGTTCACAGTCTGAAATTAGAAATTGGAAATTGGAAATTTATATTATCATATTTTTGTGCTGTTGATAAACGCATTCCATTTTTGACCAAGTTTTCAATTATTATTTTGAACCTTTTTGTTCCACTTGTCAAAATCGCACCAAACCAAATCAGACAATTCTTCCGATAGTTTGTAAACCTCTAATTCGTAAACTCTTTTCATTTTTTTCTAATTTCTAATTTCAAATTTCAGCGTTTTGTGAACGCTTACTTTTTATAAAATCATTTCTTTTTCTTTTTCTTCGGCTTCTTAGGTTTCTGCCGTTGAAAAATTTCAGCAAAATTATTAAATTCTTTTCTGTAAAATATTCCGACTCCTTGTGTATATGGAGAACTTTGATCGTAAGAATAAATGTCATATGCTGAATTTACATTTGACCTGTTGAAAGCTCTAACTCTGAATCTTCCATCTTCGGTTAATTTAACTTCAACATTTACATCACCAACAATATTACTTGCATTATCAGCAGTTTTTTCACCAGTAACACCAAAACTTCCATCAATAGAAACCCTGTCGTTGAATAATTGTGTAGAAAGCGCCACTTCAAGTTCTTCATCTGACACTTGATTACCTGGAACATAGTTTATACCTATATCAAAATCCTTGCTAATTTGCGACAGCCAATTGCTTAACTGATTGGAAATTAATTTATATGATGAAGCTTCCAAGGATGGTGTTGCAGTTGTATTATAACTAAAGCTTCCAAGCACTAATAATGATAACATTTGTTGATTCATTTCTACCTCATTTGTTGTATCAAGAACTGAATAAACCATTTGACGGATTTCCTCACCAGCATTTGGTAATAAAATACTAAAGTGAATGTCAGGGTCAAAAAGCTTACCTTTTAATCCTAGAATACAATCAACATATACACGTCTGCCATAATTGGCTGTAGAATCCATTTCCGGACCTAAACCGTCAAGCGATGTTTTTACTTTGTATAATGCTTTTAAATCTATCTCAGAATCATTAGGGCTGCCTGTCCAGGAAATCTTACCACCTTCAATAATACTAAATCGCTTGTTTACTAAATTTTGTAAAGTAAAATGAAATTCACCTTTTTTTATCACATAATCACCGACTATCCGAAAATTGCCCTGAGGATTTATTGATAAGTTTATATTTCCATTCCCATCAGCTTTAATAGTACCTATTTGTGACGGAAGAAATAACTGGATTTATGCATTTGGAGTAACATTCAACTTAAAATT
>CAZREZ010000598.1:0-1708 GCA_964599115.1 uncultured Bacteroidales bacterium | reverse complement strand
TTCAATTTTACATGAGGCTGAACAGTAACAATAAAACCCGGTATTTGTAAAGTGCGGTGGCTCGAAAAAGAACGTATTTTTTAAATTGGAGTTCTGAATTAATTCATTTATAAAGTAACCAAAAAATTTTTAGTATTTGGTCCTTCATTAAATAGCAGATCAATAATACTCAGGTTTGGAATAAAACCTGATTTATTTTCAAATACCTGATGGTATGGTTTAAAGTTAAATGAAGTTATTTCGTTTTTTGGACTGATTTTGTTTCTTAGATCAAATGTGTTTAATGGCCTTTTTTGAAAATCAGAGGTAAAATTTACTTCCTTTTTAATTCCGATAAGTTCCATTAGCAGCTCTAAAATCCGGTGATTATATTCAATAAGGAAGTTGAATTTTTTATCAAAAAAAGGAAAAAACTCATCGCGGTAGAATAAAAAGTAAGGTGAAGAATTGTATGCTGATTCAATTGACTTCCAGTGAATATTTTGCCAATTTTGTAAGTATGAGATTTTAATGTCTTTTATACAGGTATTATGTCCGCTGGTTTTTGTAACAGGAATAGATAATGTTAGTTTTCCGTTTGCCCCGTAAATTGAATAACGGTTTCTGTATGTTTGTTTATGATATGTTTCAAATTTTTCAATCCTGATTTTATCTGAATTTACCATATAAATGAAATATTCAACAGGAGGGAGACATGCAGTTGAAAACAGTACAGATGAATATTCATTCTTCATTACAGGAATTCAAATTAAATGTTTGGCAAATTTAAATAAAAAAGGTGCAGAATATATTTACTGCACCTTATTAATATATGTGATAGATTTTAAGTTTTATTTGGTTGCTTCAACAACTTTGCTCTTTAAAAGAAAGTCATCAATTGTTTTTTTCATAGATTCTTTAGGTAAAGCTCCCATAGCCATCTGCGGCTGTCCGTCTATAGGGCAGAATAATAATGAGGGAATACTTCTGATTCCGAAAGCAGAAGCCAATTCCTGTTCCTGCTCTGTATTTACTTTGTATATATTGATCTTGCCTTTATATTCTTCGTCTAATTCTTCAAGTATGGGAGCAACTATTTTGCAAGGTCCACACCAGTCGGCATAAAAGTCAATCAAGCAAGGTAATTTTCCTTCAAATTTCCATTCTTTATTTTTTTCATAATTAAAGACTTTTTCCATAAAAGTCTGTTTGGTCAAATGTTCCATTTATATAAATTTTTAGTGTTGTTAAAAAATATTATTTGATTTCTACTGGGTTTAAAAGGTTTTCTTCAATAATTTTAATATACATATCTTTTGGTAATGCACCTGCTTGCATCATCGGCTTTCCTTTTAAAGGAGAGAATAACACCGCAGGAATACTTCTGATTTGAAATATTTTTGCCAGTTCTTTTTCTTTTTGAGTGTCAATTTTATATATTAAAACTTTTCCTTCATATTTTTTTGCCAGTTCTATCATTATCGGAGCTATCATTCTGCATGGTTTGCACCAGTCGGCATAAAAATCAATTACACATGGCAGTTCACCTTCGTATATCCATACCTGAGGATTTTTCTCAAAATTCCATACTTTTTGCTTAAAGGTTTCGTAAGTTAAATATTCGGGTTTTATTTTTTTACTTGCAGCAACTTTTTCATTATCCGTCTCTATAATATTTTTTGGTTTATTTCCGCTTGTATTATTTCAGCTTATAAGGATATTTGCAACT
>CAZREZ010000597.1:0-1710 GCA_964599115.1 uncultured Bacteroidales bacterium | reverse complement strand
TTAGCCTGATTAATTCATAAATTTAAATTCGGAATCAAATTTACATCAAAATTTAGTTATGGTAGTTAATAATTGTCATTATAATGCACACATAGTTGTTTCTGGACTGATTTATAGCAGGATAACCCAATAAATGGGCATAGGTTTTCCGGTCAGTTTTCATTGTTCAAACTTAGGGGAATAAAAGGATAAATAGCAATATATTAAAGAACAAGGTATTAGGGTTAGGCGGTTTAAACCCGCAAAACCTCGAACATCTTAAAACATTTTTCAAAGACACATTTGCTGTAAAATTCATCGGGCAGTTCAATTTTTACCTTTGTTTTCAACACTTTTACCCTTGCGGCCACTTTAATAAGCTTGAGTTGTATTGTCTTCATGGTCGCATTGCAGAACTCAGTCCCATTGAGGATTTCATTTTGCAGCGAGTGTATTAGTACATAAGCAGCAGAATGAAGGAAAAGACGAAATTGGTTAGCCAGAAAACTGCTGCACGACATCCTGTCCGACAACAGATATGTTTTATGGTCTTTAATCCTCAGTTCTGCTGCACCTCTAGCGCAATAGCCCTGTTCATAAAGGGATTTGGATCGGACATTTTTAAGGCTACTTACAATAAACCTTACGTTTGTACCCATACTATTGACTTCAACTTTAACCACAACTCGCTCGGGATAAGTCCATGAGTTCGCTTTGTATTCAAAACTATGATACCTTTTTACAGGTTTAGCATACATATTGTATTCACGCTGGGCACTTTCCACGGTAACTTTGGCACATTTGTTCAAAACAGCGTTACTTGTAAGGCCTGTAATAAATTCTACCTTTTGTAAATCATGGGTCCAATCCATTAACTCTTTTGAACAAAAATGACTGTCGCCACGAAAAATGATCATGGTATCAGGCCAATGTTTACGTAGGTATGCTATTATTTTTTTCAGAATAGCAAACACGTTTACGCTTTTACTCCTGCGACCTGGCTTAAGAATAGTAGTTATCAGTTTACCAGAAAAACCTTCGTATATATGCAAAGGCATATAACAGTAATCTCCATAGTATGAATTGAACAAGGTTAGTTCCTGTTGCCCATAAGTAAAACTGTTTGTGTCATCACTGTCAATAATAATAATCTCGGGTGCACTTGCATAAGAAGCAATGAAATTATCGACAAATACTTTTGCCATTTTGTATAGTTCCTTTTTGCCTGGTTGGTTTTCAAAACGGCTCATCGTTGGCTGGGTCGCAAGTGATTGTTGCCCCTTAGCACATACTTTCATTATCCTGTCATCCTTTAATGTGTTACAATCATTGGCATCTTCATAACCTGCTGCAATTTGCATGATCCGTTGCCTAAGCATTGATTGTATATTGTGCTTTACATAAGACTGGTGGCGATTATCGTTTATGCATTCTGATAACTTGTCAATCAGCCCAATCTGATTGTCCACTTCTTTTAGCAAAAGTAGTCCACCATCATTAGAAGTTTCTTCCATGGCAAAGCTGACTTCAACTTTCATTTTATCAAATTCTGCCAGATTAAATATTGTATTATTGGAGGATTTTTGAAATTTAGTACCTTGTTTATGATTTTTATTTATATCTTTGCTCATGGGAGAGATTTTTTGTTTTTTGACAACCCAAAGATACTATATATCAATGGGATAACCAAATTTCTTTCCCTTTTTATTTACTTTTTATGAATTATTCAGG
>CAZREZ010000596.1:0-1713 GCA_964599115.1 uncultured Bacteroidales bacterium | reverse complement strand
AATTGGAAAAGCAGTTGATATAGAAAAGAAATTTAAAAAGAATTATGTGAATACTATGTCTTATACATTTTATACTTTCAGAAAATAACTAAGAAAAGCAGCAGTGCCCAACAGCACCTATATCACATGGCCGTATTAGAACCATTTAGACAAATGAGTAGTAAATTAAACATACAAGAAATCAACATAAATTTGAGTAGTGAACGGCCACGTGCCATAGCTGCAAACCGTTATGCACTATGCAAGTACTAATCTCAAACTAAAAAATATACTGCTATGAAAAAATTGATCTTATTCTTCGTTCTATTTTGCATTTCTCAGTCTATTGTATTATCCCAACCCTGTTTGCAAGAAGGCATCACCTTTAGCACACAATCACAAATTGACAGTTTTCAAATTATTTACCCCAATTGTACGGAGATAGAGGGATATGTCATCATATATGGAAATGATATTACCAATTTGAATGGATTAAATGTTTTAACTTCAATCGGGGGAAACTTTAGAATTGGGAATGACAATTATCCTTATAACGGTAACCCTTTACTTCTCAGTTTAGCAGGTCTTGACAATCTGGCTTCCATCGGGGGAAACCTTAATATTAATGGCAATCCTTTACTGACAAGTTTAGCGGGATTGGAAAACCTGACGGATATTGAGGGAGATTTAAGTATAGGTTCACCGAGTCGTGGGTGGGAAAATGATAATCTATCCCTGGCGAGTTTATCAGGACTGGACAATGTAACCACCATTGGGGGAAATCTTGTGTTTTTGAGGAACCGTCTTCTGACAAGTTTGATTGGATTAGGAAACCTGACTGCTATTGAAGGAAGTTTAATAATTGGAGGGTCACATGGCGGAGGTACTGGTTATAAACGTAGTACATGCCTGACCTGCTTTACAGGTTTGGACAATTTAAGTAGCATCGGGGGAAACATTGAGATTATTGAAAACGATTCACTGATCAGTTTTTCCGGATTGAATAATTTGACATCAATTGGGGGAAGTCTTATGATCGGTGCATTTTATCCTCCCGCCGGTGGTAATGAATCCCTGACAAGCCTATCAGGTTTGGATAATATTGATGCAGGTTCTATTACTGAATTGATCATCTGCGATAATAATTCATTATCGACATGCGAAGTGCAAAGTGTATGTGATTACTTAGCCAGTCCCACTGGAACTATTTTTATTGCGGACAACGCTTCAGGTTGCAATAGCATGACAGAAGTAGAAGAGGCCTGTTGGGTTGGAATTTCAAACCTAAATTTTGAATCTGAATTTTCAATATACCCCAACCCTGCGACTGACAAATTAATTATCACCAGTAATAGTGGATTGAAAATAGAAACGGTAAATATTTACAATCAACTAGGACAGAAAGTGATTGAGGGAGAACTTTTAAATAATACTATTAATGTATCAAAACTCCGACGAGGAATCTATATTATTGAATTGACTTCAAATGAATTGAAAATCAGAATGAAATTGATGATAAGATAGAGAAGCACAGTGCATAACAGCAAGTATAATCAAGCGGGCAGTAATTGTAAAAATGAAATTGAAAACATAATAAAATAATTGTTGTAAGTTGACATGAAATCTTTTCAAAACGCCCGCCTGCTCATACTTGCAAACCGTTGTAAGTAATTCTTCACATCAGAGTAAACAAATAGTTTCTATGATTAAATAAAAACAGGAATAAAATAAATG
>CAZREZ010000595.1:0-1717 GCA_964599115.1 uncultured Bacteroidales bacterium | reverse complement strand
AATAACTCATATAAAAAGAGCCGGGCTCTATTCCTGCTGTAAATTTATAAATATAAGTAAGATCACATTCATCAGAAATATATCTTAAATTAAAGCTTTGGCCATAGTTTGTGCTATGATAAATATGGTAGTTTGCAGGATAATGCCATGCAACTAAATAAATTTCACCTGACTCACTATCTCGCGAAATAGCAGGATAATGTCCAAAAACATTATATAAAGCTATTGAAGTATCTATTACATAAGTTGTAAATGTATATCCAGTATCATTGCTATAATGTATATTAAAATGTTCACCAGATGTGCCATTTAATCCATATAATTCATTCGGATCACTACCAACTTCTAAATGATATTTTGCATCATCTCTAATCACTTCGAAAGTATCTCCGTAATTTATACCACTCCAAATTGTACCTTCAATATTTGCACAACACTTATATATAATGCCTTCAATATTTCCGCTTGTATATCTACCTGTACCTTCTGGCGAGTCAAGTGGTTCCCAAGTTACTCCGGAATCAAAACTTACTGATAAATTGTATTGAAAATAATTGTACAAAACCCCGGGTGTGGCATCGGATACAAGGTTTTCAATCTGCATATCCTGGAAAGAATAAACATCGCAAACGTATTTAATGCCTAAGGTTTCACCATTATCGCTTGTATAAAAAATAGCATCATATCTTTCTTCATAACTTGGCTGGTACCATATTGAGGGAATGTATAATTCACTAGCTTCGTGGCCTCTGCTTATTTGTGCATTAAGTGTCTGCACATAGCTTGCAGCAATAAATATTAGTATTGCTGTTGTTATTTTTATTTGTGTTTTCATTGTTGTTTAAATAAATTAAATTATACTTAAATTAAGCTGGTAAGCGGTTTGAAACCGCTAACCGGCTTTTTAAACTTTTATTCAATCTTAATCATCTTTTTTCCTTCAACTAAAGCCCCGTTTAATTTTACAGTACAATAATATACGCCTGTTTTAAGCCCGTCAGAATTTAACAGTATTTCATACTTTCCCTTAGTATAATATTTATCTGTAACTATTTGTATTCTATTACCAGTTAAATTATATATTTCAATTTTTACTTGTCCGTCTTCTGCAAGGTAAAATTCTATTTTACTCCTTAGTTTAAAGGGATTTGGATAATTTTGATATAATGTTATTATTTTTGAATCAGAAAGCTCCGTATCAAATTCATTTGTTTTGTAACTGCAATTGTTAATGTTACATCATCACATTCGGGTATGGCAATCAATTGCCTTATAATTGGCATTTCAGGTTCTCCCGTAATAACTGTTTTCCCGCTTCCGGGAATATTAATACGTTGATAGTTTGTACCTTGTTCTGTAATATTTTCCGAATACATCCCGTAAACCTCAATACTAAAACTCACATTTGAGTTTTCGGAAACAATTAACTGAACATCCGGTTGTGCAGGTGTTGAACTTGTAAATTCAACCCATTGCTGTTGTGCAAATATACAATTTAAAAACAGCAATGTAAAGCTTAAAGCAAAAATTAATTTTTTCATAATTAATAATTTTAAGTTAAATATAAATTTGAATTAAAATGGGGAAATATATATAGACAAGGCAAATGAATAACATTGCCTTTGATTTTCGCACATAAGAAAATATTTTCTTCAATAATACAACATAGATTATCACGGTAAAATTCTATACGTATTTCAAGAATAAGAAGCGCCAA
>CAZREZ010000594.1:0-1725 GCA_964599115.1 uncultured Bacteroidales bacterium | reverse complement strand
ACAAAATAAAATCTTGTTTTTTTAACAAGTTTTATTTCCGTTAAAGACTTTTATCTTTTTACATTTATCTTTTATCTTACAGCTTGCTGCTTCATGTATAAATTAAATCTTCCGGAATACAATTTTAAGATTAGAAAAATTAATCAAAAACTTGAGATATTCGACAGGTTTAGGAAAAAATATGTTTCACTTACACCAGAGGAATGGGTAAGACAAAATTTTATTGAATATCTTATTTCTGAAAAAAATTTCCCCGAATCATTAATTATTGTGGAAAAAAGTTTAACTCTTAATCAAATGCAAAAACGTGCGGATATTGTAGTTTATACGAACAAAGGCAAGCCAAAATTGATTGTTGAGTGCAAAGCACCGGAAGTTAAAATTATACAAAAAACTTTTGACCAGATTGCAAGATATAATATGACTTTACAAGTGGATTATCTGATTGTCACAAATGGAATAATCCACTATTGCTGCCATATTGACTTTATAAATAAAACTTACAATTTTATTGAAAATATTCCTGAATATAATGAAATTTGAAATTCGAAATTTGAAAATAACTTATTTTAATAGCCTAATTCAAATATCAAATTTCATCAGCAAGTTCAAGAAATCGCTTGTAAGGTATTGCTGGCAAGCTTTCAGCATGAAATGCTCCGTTTGCCTGACTAATCATAGATACCTTAGCAGCTACTTCTTCGTTGGGTGCTTCATAAATGTCAAGAAAATCATATTGTCCTAATATTGCATAATGAGCAATAAATTTAACTTCAGGACATTTGTCTTTAACCTGTTCCAGCCAGTTTCTTCCTATTTTTGCCCTGTCTTTCATTTGTTTTAAAAGATCCGGCGATAATTTAGTCATTAAAATGTATGTTTGCATTTTCACCTCCTGTTGTTAAAATATTTGTTAAACATTTAACTGCAAGATACAAAAAAATTATAATCTTGTCAATATAATTAGTGAATTATTTTTTTTCTTTATAAAAATCTTTTTTATTTAAAAAAAATTATAAATTTGCATTTGCATAAAAAATAATTCGTTATGAAAAATATCATCATCAAAATCGTTTTAGCAATTGTAATAATTATACTGGCATACTTTGTGGTTGAGAGTATTTTAGAACCCGTTAGATTTAAAAAAGAAAGAAATATCCGTGAATTGGAAGTCATTCAACAGCTTAAAGATATTAGAACAAGCCAGATGATTTACCGGACAATAAACAACAAATACACTGCTTCATTTGACACGTTAATTGAATTTTTACATACCGGCGAAATTCCTGTAGTAAATATTATCCCTGACCCTGAAGACACTACTTTTACAAAAACAATCAATGACACTATTGGATATATTAACGTTGGTGATTCCCTATTTGGTAAACGCCCCAACTTTGTTATTGAAGACATCAGGTTTATTCCTTTTACCGATACCATAGAATTTGAAATGAATGCCGGAGAAATTGAACAAGGAAGAGTAAAAGTTAATGTTCTTGAAATTTCTGCTCTTTATGAATATTTTTTAAGAGGATTAGATAGGCAGTTGATTATAAATCTGATAAAATCAAAAAAAGAAATTGACAGATTCCCCGGCTTAAAATTAGGTTCAATGACGGAAGCTTCTACCGACGGAAACTGGGAATTTTAACAACTTTATGTTAGATGTCGTCACATACTATTGCTAATGCAAATTATATTGATAAAGTACTGACAAAAGACAGT
>CAZREZ010000593.1:0-1734 GCA_964599115.1 uncultured Bacteroidales bacterium | reverse complement strand
TTATCGTGAACTGGTGCTGTATTTCATCGCCCCAAACTTCAATTCCCTGCCATTTATCAATACACTGTATTAAATGGGTTAATGTTGAATTATCTATAATAAGCCTGGCCTCTTGTTCAATAATAATTTTTGCATGTTTTATAAATTGAAGGTGTGAATTAATTATTTCTAATTCGTGTCCTGCTGTCACTCTAATACCGTATAAGTATGTATAATCATAATCAATCCACTGCTCATCTTGTTCAACGTAATACCACTCGAAATCATAAAGTTCCGGATCAACGATAATCTCAAAATCTTCATTAAATATCTGCCCACGGGCATCTTGTATTTCCACAGAATAACTTCCTTCACACAAATTATAAATATGATCACTGTTACCTATTACTTGTCCACCACCATCATACCAAGTATATTGGTATGGACTATAACCACAAGTTATTTCATCCTCATCTATCCAAGCTTCTCCATCACAATGGTCAGGACAAACATGTTTTAGTTCAATTGTAGCAGAAAGTGGACAATATGTTCTACTGTTTTCAGGTAGGATATAATATTTTTCATTATCAAATACTCTATAGGTTGATACAATATATAATAAAGGTACAGGAAAAACCTGGTGCTCAAAATTGCTTGTTTGCATGTTTATTCTGCTCAAGTATATTCCATCGTTTGATACTGCATAAATGTGACCATCAGGGGCTGTTTGTAAAAAGGTTCTTCCATATTCTCCATTTGTTGTCAGATATTCAGTAATATCGCCTGTTTGATAATCGATAGCCACAATTCCGCTATTTGTACAGGATACATAGAGGATATTTTCATCAAATGTTGAAAACTCAATACCGCCAATACGTCCAAAATTCAGATCAATGATGGTATCATTTCCGTCTTTTACAACAAATACTTTATCACATGAATATGTATTTGCTGTTATCCATGCAATAACTTCGTTACCTTCAGCATCAATTTTAAACTCAAGATTATAGGCTGAGAAATCATCGGCAGGAATATCTGAATTTTCGGAGGTAATTATTTCTTCCATATCGTCACTAACACCATTTGTTGTTATCGTCCATTTTCTTAAACCTGCTGGTATGTATGTGAATTCATCATAGTATTCTTCTGAAGCAGCATATAGGTATCTTTGATTAATTTCCTCTTCTGTTATAGCAAATGCAATATATGATTCTTCAAAAACATTGTAAATAATTATTTCTGGATCAGAAACCACGGGTTCGCCACCTTCAAACCATATTTCATTATATGTAAAGTGATAATCAACATTTTTTCCCTCCTCTAATTCTGTATAAAAAGTATAATACTTGTCAGAGTGCTCAGGGCGATTAATAATTTGATATTCCGGTCTGAAAATATTAGTTCCATTTATATTCCATTGAATACTTTCATCACCATAAAATAATGTCTGTGTCAAAATATAAAAATCCAGATCATAATTAATATTGTATGCTCCTGCAGCAATTTCACAATAACTAGGGTTTCCTGGCACAGGATTTAATTCGGAATACAGTATATCATTTCCAATAAATGATAATAAATAGGTTTTATGGTCGTAATTATCTACAGTCGGCAACACCCATTTCCCAAGAAGTTGTGCATTTACAAACTGTGTTGAACCTATGCACAAAATTATTAAAATATAGATAAATATAATTTTTTTCATAATATTTTAATTTTTTTTTAATAAATTCATTTGAATAAAAAATTAATCTT
>CAZREZ010000592.1:0-1735 GCA_964599115.1 uncultured Bacteroidales bacterium | reverse complement strand
TCCTGAGTTTGACAGCAAATATTCTTATTAAACTGATATACTGACAGATAAAATTCCAAGGTGGCGAAAGTTGTCCCCATGTTTTGTTTTTATTCAAAACAGTAATTATAATGATATTATTTCATTTTAATATATCTCTAAGTTTGTAATTCTATATTCATATATTTTTCTAATTGACTTTGATTTAACAAGTGTCCAGCCTGTTTTATTTTTAGCATTGCTAATATCTCTGATGCTAATTTATTATGATTACTACGTAAATAATATATTTTATTTTCTATACTTATTTTAGTAAAAACCATTGAATTTATTGCTTCTTTAATTTTCTCAGGAGCCTTTGTTTTTTTATTTTTTAATAATCGGTATTCTAATTCACGTTCCAATAGAAAAGCCAGAAAACTCATCACAAAATGTCCTTCAATACGTTTCGGTGTCCAATGATTTACAGGACGTACCTGCATAGTGCTTTTCATAATCCTGAAGGATTCTTCTATCTTAAAAAGATAATGATAATTTTCGATTATTTCTTTGGCTTGTAAATCCGGTCTACTGCTTTGCAATACATAATATCCGTCATATTTTTCATCTTCTTTGATCTTTGCCTGATTCAAAACTAATTTATAATCATCAGCATTAATATTTTCGGCATATTGTTTAGCTACATATTTTTTGTGCCCCCTGCGATTTTCTATTTTTGATTTTTCATTATTCATAATAATTTCGTTTGCTTTTTCAAGCATTCTTTCCCGATCTTTTTTATCTTTAGAAGCTCGCTTTGATGAATAGGTACAAACTAATTTTTCTTGTAATTTTATCTTCTTATATTTTTTATCATTTGGTTCTTCTTTGTAACGTATTTCGTTTTCATAATCTATAACTTTGTATTTAAATATATTATCTTTGTCATCAGGGTCTAAAAAAGATAATTCTTTACAGGTTAATGGCATGTAATCATTTGAATTTATAACCATTTCTTTAACTTGTTTTTTCATTGCCCTTAACCGACCACTTACAATATAATCATAGCCTGCTTCTTTTATTTGCTTTAAATTCATTTTTGAGTTTAATCCTTTATCAGCTACAATTACTATGGTACCTATTTGAAATCGTTTTTTTAGTTTCTCAATGAATTTCAATAAAGTGTGTCCTTCGTATGTGTTGCCTTTAAACAACTCATAGCCGATGGGTTTACCGTCTCTATCAACTAACAATCCCATGACTATATGTACATTATTGATTTTATTATCTTTATCAAATCCGAAGTCTTTTAATTCATCCGAAACCTGTGACTCAAAATAAAATGTGGTTACATCGTAAAAAACAATATCTAATTTCAGGTTGAACAAACTGCAGTTCTTTTCAAACAGTTTTAATTCTATTGTTTCTTTATTTTCAGCTAAAATATCTAAACTGCGATAGTAATGTTGAAGTTCAATTTCTTCGTTTATTTTTAGATATTTATCTTTATTTACCCACAGTTTTAATTTTGATGATGGGCTTAAAAGTTGATTGACAATCATTGAAAAAACAACCGAAACAAAACCAAACTCCGTTTTCTTGTTTTTTAATATTGAACTTAGAAATTTATCCAGATCATATCTGTTCCACAATTTACGATAGATAATAAAACCATAGCCTGCTTTGATTATTTCTTTCATTGTGGTAATATCTTTCAGGTCGGATTTTTTCTTTATCTGCCTGTCTGAAGATTTTGTTTCTTGTTCTACTATCCGAC
>CAZREZ010000591.1:0-1738 GCA_964599115.1 uncultured Bacteroidales bacterium | reverse complement strand
AACCGTTTGTGGGTTGTAACCGATGTTGTTTCTAACGATGCCGTTAAAGGCGGTTTTCCCGGAGACCAGGCCGACATTGAGTTAATTGACGATTTTCAAATTTATGAAGATAACGGAAATCTTGAGACAATCTGGGGTATTTATTATGAAGGAGTTTCGCGTTGCAACTTAGTATTAAAACATGTACCCGATATTGATATGAACAAGGCACTTCAAAACAGGATATTAGGTGAAGCCTTTTTCCTTAGAGGCTATTTCTATTTCCAGTTATGTAACATATTCGGTAATATACCTCTTGTCCTTGAGCCTTTGTTACCCGAAGAAATGCAGGTGTCAAATTCACAACAACAGGATGTATATGGGCATGTTGAATCCGATTTAATTTCTGCTTTTGATTTAATGGAACTTGCCTTGCAACAAAATCCAACCGTATATCCATCAGGAGAGTTAGGAAGAGGCACACCAGGTGCAGCAAAAGCATTATTGGCGAAAACATACTTATTTGAAAAAAAATGGTCGGATGCTGCTGTTGTTGCCGAAGAGGTAGCATCCTATGGATTTTCATTAATGCCCAATTATCAACAGAATTTTAATGTAAATTATGATAACAATAACGAGCAAATATTTCAGGTGCAACACCTGTCAGAACAAAGTCCTGTTCAAGGAAGCAGACTAAACCAGTGGCTCGCACCACGCGAACAAAATGGTTACGGTTTTGATGAACCCACTCAAAATTTTGTTGATGAATTTGAAATGACCATTGATAGTATTTATGATCCACGTCTTGATTATACTCTCGGCAGAGCAGGGCATCTTTGGTTTGATAATATTCCATATGACACTACCTGGTCGTCAACCGGATATAACCAAAAAAAAACTCTTCAGCCCCTATCGGAAATACCGGCAAGTACAAAAGGTGATGCTGACTTAAATTTCACAGTTATTCGTTTTGCTGAAGTGTTGCTTATTCAGGCTGAAGCTTTGTGCGAAATGGGAAGTTGTGCAGAAGCACTTATTCCTTTAAACAAAGTGAGAAAAAGAGCAAGGGAAAGTTATTTATATGATGTTAACTTACCTGGTTATGACACAATTCCTGAAGGATTATTGCCCGATGTAACAACTACTGATCAAGTTACTCTAATAGCAGCTATTCGCCATGAACGACGCGTGGAGTTAGGGTTTGAAAGTATGCGCTATTTTGATATTATCCGTTATGGGAAGGAGTATGCTGAAAGTGCATTTATTGACAAAGATAACTTTATCTACGAAATTCATAAAGTATTTCCCATTCCACAATCGGAAATAGAAACAAATAAAAATATTACACAAAACTATGGGTATTAACCAAATAAAAGGAAAATAAAATAGATACAATTTGTATTTGTAAAATCAATTAATTATTTATTAACTAAACATTATTATCATGAAAAAAACAATTAATTTTTTAGTGCTCTTTACAGTTATTGCAGCACTAAGTGTTTATGTAAGTGGGTGTAAAAAGGATAAGGATGATCCTGAACCGGCTGGCAACAAAACAGCCTTGAATGCATTAATTGCTGAATGCGAAACTCTGCACGGTGCTGCTGTAGAAGGTACGTCGGTAGGTTTTTACGAAGTAGGTTCTAAAGCTGTGTTTCAAACGGCAATTGAAGCAGCAAAAAGCGTAGCTAACACCAGTGGAGTAGTTCAAAGTGTTCTTGATGCGGCAAAAGCCAACCTTGATGCAGCCAAAACAGTT
>CAZREZ010000590.1:0-1746 GCA_964599115.1 uncultured Bacteroidales bacterium | reverse complement strand
GTTACCCAGGGTTATTGTGAATACACTGATATCAATCAGAATGTTCTGGGTGCAAGGTTTATTGATGGAAACACTACTGTATGGCCATTGCCAGCAGCTGACGCAGGACAGGATGTGGATATTTGTTATGGCGATTGTACTATCCTGATGGCTACGGGTGGTGTATCCTATGTATGGAGCAACGGAACTACAACAGCCGACAACACAGTTTGCCCATCAGATACTACCACATATTTCGTTACCGTAACTGATATCAATGGTTGTTCGAACTCTGATTCAGTAACAGTATCGGTTAAACCTCTTCCGATTGCCGATGCAGGTTCTGATGCAACAATATGTGAAGGTAACTCACATACATTAGCAGGTACGGCAACAAATGCAAACTCTGTTTTTTGGCTGACCTCCGGAACAGGAACTTTTAATAACAATAATATTTTAACACCGGTATATACACCAAGCCAGGAGGATATTACGGCAGGTTCTGTTATTCTTACAATTATCGGATATTTCAGCACGGAGCAACGATATGAAATCACCGATGATATGCTTTTAACTATTGTCTCATTGCCGGTTGCTAATGCCGGTGATAATGATACGATTTGTGATAATCAAATATATACTTTATCGGGTAATACTGCCAATGCCGATTCGATTTTATGGATAACATCTGGTGATGGAACTTTTAACGATCCAACTTTAATTACAGCTACTTATACACCAGGACCAGGAGATTTAGACTCAGCTTATGTTGAATTAAGTTTAACAGCTTATGCCATGATTCCTTGTAGTAATCCGGCAGTTGATACAATGTCTCTGTCATTTTTTCCCACACCTACAGTTACTTTCGATTCACTTCCGGACATTTGTGACAATGATCCCCCTTATGAATTAACCGAAGGTAACCCGCAGGGAGGAGTTTACTCAGGAACCGGAGTCACAAACGGATATTTTTATCCTTCAATAGCAGGATTAGGAACTCATATTATTACTTATATATATACTGATACTAATCTTTGTTCAGATTCTGCTACTCAAACAATTCTTGTTGATAACTGTTCAGGTATTTCAGAAATTTCAAATGGATTATGTGTTAATATTTTCCCAAACCCAAACAATGGTAATTTTGTACTGGAATTAAATTCTGAAAATAATATTGCAGCAAATATCAAAATTTTTAATTCGCTTGATGTTTTAGTTTATGAGATTAATAAAATTGATATTAATCAAAAATATTCAAGGAAAATTAATTTGAGCCGACTTTCAAAAGGTGTATATTTTTTGATGATAAAAAGCAATAAAGTTGTTTTGGTTTACAAGATAATTATTCAGAATTAAAATTATTACCAAATCCCTTTTATCTTCTGCATATGGTATTCAGTAGTAGTTTATTCTTATTATATTTCTTACCGGTCTTTCTGATTATTTATTTTTTAATTGCCAGGGAATACAAAAATAATTTTGCGTTAATTGCAAGTATATTCTTCTATTCGTGGGGAGCGCCGGATTTTATTTTTATTGTACTCGGTTCAATTGCTATTGATTTTTATATTGTAAATTTATTATCAAAATCTGTTGGCAGAAAAAAACGTTTCCTCCTATCACTTTCAATTATCCTTAATGTAGGACTGCTTTCTTATTTTAAATATGCAAATTTTTTTATCGAAAATGTAAATGAACTACTTACTAATTTAGGATCAAAACCAATACACTGGATTAGCATTGCTTTACCAATTGGTATTTCATTTT
>CAZREZ010000589.1:0-1751 GCA_964599115.1 uncultured Bacteroidales bacterium | reverse complement strand
ATTTTCATAATCTCCCAGCAAGAAAAATGAATATGCCCGCTGCATATTTTCCCAGTGATCACCTGAATTAGGAGTTTCATTATTATGAATCTTGTTAACCTTGTAAAAGTTTAACTTGTCATAATTACATTTATCACAATTGCATGATTCTTTTAGCGTCTTTCTAATACTTACAGTTTTATCCTTATTAGATGGGTATAAGTGAACAATGCCATTTTCATTTAGGATGTCAATAATTCTATTTACTTTATTTTTAAAATCCGTTACTCCTTTGAAGAAAGCCTTGTTTTTAATTGTTACTTCTTCACCGATTTCAATATTATTGAAAAAATCAATAATATCATTATTGTTAGTATTAAGTGTAAACTGATTGTAAGTTGTTGATGTCCGATGTGTTTCTTTGAAAGATATTTTATCAATCAGTCGCCAAGCTGTAATTCTCCTGAAGTCGCTATATTCATTTAAAGCAGTGTGTAGTTTATCAACAATGTGCTTATTTTTTATTCTTTTGAAAAGCTTTTGATTTGAATCATCAAAAATTCTTTTAGTTGGATTAATTAATTTCTTCTCAATCGCTTGAATGAATTTCTGATTTTCATATTCGTCTGTATGCCTTATACCTTCCTCAATTCTTCTGTTTATTTCATCTTTGGATATGTTTTTAAATTTTTCAAATTGCATTTCTTTTGTTAAACTGAAAATATAATTTTCTTTTCTTGTTTTTGCATCTGGCCTTATTCTGAAACATTCTTTAATTTCACTTGCTGTAAAGAAATAACAAATCTCATTTCTATCTTCATCGTCAGTATGTAATAATGCAAAGAATTCGGTTCTTACACCTTCTTCATTCTCAACATATTCTTTTGCAATTTTTACTTCATTGTTACCTACAAAAAACTTTGATTGAATAAACCCTTTTACTTTAAATTTTCTTAATTCTTCAAGCGTATTAAAAGGGATTTCTGCAATATGATCAGCCCCATCAATATCTACACTTCTTGTAAATACATAAAAATGTTTACTGAGAATTTGTCTAGTCCTGTCCTCTCCTTGGTTACCATTAAAGCCCTGTTTATTTAACATAACTCCTCCTCCACAATTTTTATCTCCTCCTCCGTCAACCCATACAATTCATAAACCATTTGGTCTATTTCTTTGTCGGTTTTTGATATTTCGGATTGGATTTGATTTATTTCGGTTTTGTAGGTTTTAAAATATTCTTCCCACTCATCTTGTTGGACAAGCGAGATTTTAATTTTTTGCTTTTTAAGTTCTGCAACAAAAGTTTTAAAATCATAATCGTAGAAGTTTTGGAGTTTTTTTGTGATTTTTATAAGCGTTTCAACAGCATGGTTTTGGTGTCCAGCAGCGGGGTTAACCCCGCTGTTTGGTATATTATACACGGCAGGGCTGAGGTTGGCTTTTATCCGTTTTATAAATTTTCCGGCTTTTGTTTGCAGTTTTTTGTTTAGCGAAAGCATTAAATCGGCTTTTTCGATAAAGGGTTGTTGGGATTCAAATGTAACTTCTTTAAATATAGGTAGTTTTTTTGCATCATCAGGGTAAAAATGTAAACCTTCACTTTGAAAGTTTAAGAAATACCAATTCAATAAATTTGAATTTAATAGCCCAAGTAGATATTTCATTTCAAATTGCTTAGTAAAGTTTACATCATTTTCAGAAACAATCTTTACTGCTGAAATATGATGTGAGTTACACAATTTATCTATACGAATACAATTTATTACCGT
>CAZREZ010000588.1:0-1769 GCA_964599115.1 uncultured Bacteroidales bacterium | reverse complement strand
AAGCACATCTACACCAGAAATACCTAAAAATCCACCGCTAAGTAATATTAATATCTGCTCCTTGAGAATTTCAGAACCATTTGTAGTTATGTATTTAACTTCCGGTGAATTATGTGGTGTATTATCCTGAATGCTCCCCGGAGGAACTATCCAGTTTTCATTTCCGATTGCAGCATCACCAGTGTGTGAATTCCATGGGCCTGCTGTTGCAGAATTCCAACTGCTCATTCCCCACTTCATAACTTTTGCATCTGAATATTCACTCAAACGAAGAGCAACAACACCATGTCCAGCAGCCTGACCCGAATAACATACAACTATTATCGGATGATCACCTGCTTGCTGTGCTGTTACTAAAATATTTCCTAATGTGGAATTTACAGCCCATTCAATATGACCGGCTGCATAATCAGCTTCATTACGAATATCAATAATGAAATAGTCGTTTGAGGGATCAACATCTGTCATAATTGTATATACATCTTCTGCGGTTGTTATCCAATCAGTAAGAATATCACTCAAGTCCATGTTGTGACTTATCAAATAAGCTTTTAAAACATCAAACCTATTTTGTGATAATGGCAAAGGGTCATCGTTTTTATCACTGCAACTTGTTAAAATTAGAGTAAATGTAAAAACAAGAATCCATGTAAAATTTAATAACTTTTTCATAAAATCTAAAATTTAATTTAACAACATTTGAATTATATTATATTATATATATATGCTAATACTATATTATTTTGTGAAGAAATTTAAGTCAGCAAAAATATAATCTTTTTTTTCGCTTTAAAAATGGTGAAGGGGGTGTTGACTTTAAAATAAAATGAGATAAATCAAATAAATATTGAGATAAATCATAATATTATATGATATGATATTATTTTAATTATGTTTCTTGCAGATTAATTTTAGATTTGTGATTTAAGCTGAAAATAATTATAACTTTTCTTAAACCGAAAGGACTTCTGGGAAAAAATAAAGTTTTGAGTGATAATTGAATAAGATAGTTTAATGATTAAGAAAACAAACGAATAAAATATCCGTTTAATAGTTCTCAGTTTCCATAATCAAGAAAATTCCAAATGAAAAATAACAGCATACAAAATTTATAAATATAAAATAATATGTTTATAATTATTTTATTTTATATTATGGAATTAAATACTTTAGTCATTCTATAAACAATATGTTTAATATTTATTTCGATACCAATCAAAAAGTTCTATTATTAGCAGGAACTCTTTTTCTAATAATTAGTATATTTTTTTATCTCAAAAAAAAATATAAAATTGCAATTATCATTCTTTTATTAGGAACATTTGCTCTGTATATGTTTGCAGCACTACTTGATCCTTTTCTCAATATTTGGGATGAAAGATTTCATGCCTTAGTAGCTAAAAATATTATGAAGCATCCATTAATGCCCACTCTATATGATGATCCGGTAGTTAATATTTTATATGATCGATGGGATAGACTTCATATTTGGTTGCATAAACAGCCATTATTTTTATGGCAAATTGCTTTAAGCTTTAAAATATTTGGTGTTAGCGAGTTTGCACTTAGGCTTCCGAGTGCTTTATCAGGTGTTTTTTTAGTATTAATTGGTTACCGTTCAGCAAAATTATTAGTAAACCAAAGAGTAGGATACTATACAGCATTCTTATTTGCTACTTCCTTCTATATAATAGAGTTAATTGCAGGAAGACAAGAATTGGAGCATAACGATATTTCCTTTTTAGTAAACGTTTCTGGAAGTATTTGGG
>CAZREZ010000587.1:0-1779 GCA_964599115.1 uncultured Bacteroidales bacterium | reverse complement strand
AAAGGAAATAAAGGAAATAAGGGAAATATGGGAAATAAAGGAAATAGAGGGGAAATACCCTTATACCTTTATACCCTTATACCTGTATTCCCCCAATACCATATTCAAAATCTATCCTTGAACCCGATAGCTATCGGGAGGAAATAGGGATAATTGATTAAATAAAATATTAATTGCAATAATTATTAAAGGAGGAATATTATGAAATACAAAGTACATCGATTCGAAATCAATATGGCCCAAGATCAGGGCAGATTAGAACATTTCTTAAATAGTTTGAAAGGAGAAATCGTATCAATAATTCCAAATATTGCAAAAACAAGCTTGTTTCAAATATATGGGGTTACGCGTAAGATTGACTTTCTGCTTATAATTGAAAAACTATAAAATAATTTAAATCATGAAAACTACAAACAAAATTTACAGGTGGATATTGCTGGTATCTCTAATTTTTTTGAGTTACACAGGCATGTGTCAAAAATCAGAAGGTGATGTTGAAATTCACTACTACGGAATAGAAATTGATGGTGTTATCTGTGGCTACAACGAATCTTCAAAAAAGCTGATTAATGAAAATGGAAAAGAATGGCTTCAGGTAAACAATGAAATCATTCAGAAATTAACCATTTTAGATCAAAATGTTGATATTTCAATATCAAACATTTATAAAATTGATCCAAAAACCGGCAGATATTTCTTTAGTGAACGTAATTATTCCAATGGGTCAATAACACTTAAATCAACAACTAAGGTAAAAGGTAATAAAGCTTTTTTTACTTCGAATATGGATAATGAAACCAAAGAGCTGGATTTATCAGGAGGTGTGATATTGGATTCTCAAGTAGAATACAAATATTTAGTAAAAGATTTTATTCTGGGTGACAAAAAGGAAAAAACCTACAAAGTATTTGATAACATGAAAGGTGTAATTGTTGACAAGGATTATAAGTTTATACGTGAAGAAACAATTGAGTTGCTTGGTAAAACATATACAACAACAGTAATTGAAGAACTTGAAAAAAGTACTGGAAGTAAACTTACATATTGGATAGAAAACTCAACTGGTTTTCCTTTGAAACTTATATTCTCAGGCAGAACTATTTACCTGACTGATGCCTCTGTTAAAAAGAATATTGAAATTGCTGATTATAATAATCTTTTATTTGCGAAAGTGGATACAGTTATTCCTAACCTCCAAGGTCTTACATATATGAAAGTTGAAGCAACTATCAAAAGTGAGGGTAATTGGATCACAGTTGAATCCCTTAATTTTCCCGGCCAGAAATTTATCGGTACTGTAACAGAGAATTTGATTGAAGGAGTGTTTGAAATAGAACCTATCCGTTGTGATGAAACAAAAACCCCGGGGTTTCCTTTTAACTATCCATTACCTGATTCAATGCAAAAGTATATTGAACCTGAGAGCATGATTGAGTCTGATCATCCCGATCTTATAGCAGAAGCAAAAGATATTACAAAAGATGCTACCGATTCGTGGGATGCTGTAACAATTTTAAGCAAATGGGTAGCCGAAAATATCAAGGGTGCAATTCCAGGCGGGACTACTGCAATTAACACTTATAATACAAGAGAGGGAGAATGCGGATCTCATTCCCGTTTGCTCGCTGCTTTTTGCAGAGCAATGAAAATCCCGGCCCGTTTGTCAATAGGATGTATGTACTCAACATATCATGGAGGAAGTTTCGGCCAGCATGCCTGGACAGAAGTTTTTATGGGTGATGCCGGTTGGATTGCAGTAGATGCAACAGCTTTTGAGTA
>CAZREZ010000586.1:0-1786 GCA_964599115.1 uncultured Bacteroidales bacterium | reverse complement strand
AATACGAAGGTGAAGTGGCTGTTTCTGTAAGAAGCTTTAACGATTGCGGCACCTCAGATTGGTCGGAGGTAAAAACAACTTATGTTTATAATTGTGTGGGGTTTGAGGAATTTCAGAACACAAATGTAATAATAACTATATATCCCAATCCGGCAAAGGATTATGTGGTTTTCGAGATACCTCCCTCAATCCACCCAAATGGGGGGAAGAATGTCATTTTAATAAATGATGTTTTCGGACAGCTAATAGCTACTTTATCAATAAAAAATCAAAAATCAAAAAATCAAAAATTGGTTTGGGATACGAAAGAGGTTAAGCAGGGAGTTTATTTTTTCAGATATGAAATGAATGGTGTTTGGGATTCGGGGAAGATTGTAATTTCAAAATAAACTGACTTCATCAAGTTTGCTAAACTTTTTTTAGTTTAGTAACCTTTGTTTATTTGTTTGAAATTAAGAAGCGACCTCAACCTTAGCCTCAGCATTAACTCGTTTTTAATGTATCAGGGTTACCAACCTAAAAAAAAGGTTGGCAACCCATTTATCAAGGTTGGCAATCCTTGTTTTTTACAAGACTTCTTAAAATATATAAGAAGTCTTGTTTATATTTGCAGACGATTAATCTAAAAAGCATCAACTAACAACTTTTTTTCCTGATGATAGATGAACATAAAAAAATTCTTTCCGTATTTAAGTTCAAACGTGTAATTATCCCAATAATATTGGGCTTGGGAGTTGCAAGTATTTTACTCATCAGGAATTTTGATAAAGAAGTGTTTCAAAATATTCATTGGGTCTGGTACTCATATCTGTGGCTTTTATGTGCATTGGCACTTATGGCTGTTCGAGATATTTCCTATATGTATCGTATCAGACTGTTAACCGATAAACAACTTAGCTGGAGAAGAAGTTTTCAGGTAATTATGCTTTGGGAGTTTGCTTCATCGGTTACGCCTTCGGTGGTTGGTGGTTCAGCTGTGGCTTTGTTTATTGTTAACAAAGAAGGAATTAATATGGGGCGAACTACGGCAATTGTTATGATAACCGCTTTGCTCGATGAGATGTTTTACATTTTAATGGCGCCTGTAATATTTATTTTAGTCGGTTATAAGAATTTGTTCGTCAGTGATGCTGAGTTTGCTTTGTTTAACACTAAATTCGGAACACTTGGAATATTTTTAATAGGTTATGTTTTTATTTTAATACTTACTTCAATAATTATTTACGGGGTTTTTATAAATCCAAGAGGTTTTAAATGGATATTAATAAAAATCTTTAAACTGCCTTTATTAAGAAGATGGTTGTATAAAGCTGCTGAAACGGGCGATCAGATAATCACAACTTCAAAAGAAATGAAAGGCAAGTCCTTCGTTTTCTGGCTGAAAGCTTATGGAGCAACATTATTTTCCTGGACAGCAAGGTATTGGGTGGTTAATTGTATGATACTGGCATTTTTATCCGTACATGAACATTTTCTGATTTATGCCCGGCAATTAGTAATGTGGGTGATTTTATTAATCAGTCCCACACCCGGAGGCAGCGGAGTAGCCGAATTTGTCTTTTCCGATTTTCTCGGTGAATTTATTACACCCGGATTAGAACCCGCATTAGCACTGCTTTGGAGATTATTGAGCTTTTATCCTTACCTGTTTATCGGAGCAATTGTTTTACCCGGATGGCTAAGGCGTGTTTATTCCAAAAAACATTTACAAGAAGGATAAATTAAGTAACATCAGACTTCTTAAAAAATAAAAAATTAGCCATAAAAATTGGACGTTTTTATATTT
>CAZREZ010000585.1:0-1792 GCA_964599115.1 uncultured Bacteroidales bacterium | reverse complement strand
TAAGATGATCCTTGTGCATTTTCAGCCATAACCAACTTATAATGAAACACAAAGTTGCCCCAGTTTTTAGGTTGAATATTAAGCTCATAATAGTTGCTTTCATTATATATCCAACCATCATTATCTTGTCCTTCAACCATTACATAAGAAACATTTCCTCCAAAATATTTTCCCATGTCAAGATCAGGATAATAATATCCATAACTTATTCTGTTTTTATCTTCTGATAAGGTAAATTGCTCAAAAGAAGTACTAAGATAACTCATGTTTTCAGGACACATATCATTACCATCATTTTCTCCTTTGATTTTTAATTCAAAAGTTTCATTTAGATTGTCAAGATAAACAATATAAGTATTACCATTACTAACCGTTACATCATCAATTTTAACATATTCAATATCTGGATCTACATCTAACTGGTTATCATCATAGGTAACTTCTAATATCGGATAAGCTGTAGTTGACCCTTCTCTTGAACGAAACTCGTAACCATTAGTCACAGACCCTTCATTTTCACATCTAAGGAGAACACCATAGTTAGATGTTCCTACCATCCATGCCTCAACTAATTCAGTTATATTCCAATATGTGTATCCAGGTGTTCCTTGCAATGTTCGGGTATAATAACTGTTTCCAGAATAACTTGGAGTACCCCACGTAATATTGCTTTCTGTCCAGTTTGAGCTTGCTTTATAGGCTTCAACATTTATGGGATCAATACTAACCCAAGCCTGATAACAATATAGTTTTAGTTTTGCCTCAGTAATGGTTGCATTTGCTGGTATTGTACTTAAATCAAATTTTACTGCAATACGGTAGTCTCCATAAGTAGATGATCGCCCAATCCTTAAATAATCTGCAGTTCCATTTCCATTAGGTCCGTTACTATACATATACCCGTCTGCAACTGCTTGGAGGGTGATTGTATTTTGAGATAATACAACTTGATTTAATCCAATTGATAAGATAAAAGACAATAAAAATTTAAAATTTCTTGCTATATTCATTTTTTAATTTTTAATTTTTTTCTGAGAGTAGTCAATAGTTCCACTTTAAAAAATAAGCAGAATTTCTAAGCCTATAAAGAAAATTTTAACTTATTGTATAAAGTATTAAATTTTTTTCTATAAAGCATGATTGCATTTATATAAACTTAGAAGGTTTATCAAGCATAATATGTTACCAATTTATTTCTCACGTAAGGATATTGAAACAGCTGCTTGGTATACAGTATATAAGTAATTACTTTGGGTAAAGGAAAAGGTTAGGTGTAAAAAAAACTTTACCCTTACCTCCACACCAAACAGGCCTCTTAACCCTAACCCTATAACCTAAATAAATAAAAAAATCAAAATCGCAATATTTAAGTTAACTCTAATGTGAAGTTTCCGTATCACACTTCTAATAAGAAGCAGTATAGTTATTAAAACTTTATTTTAAATTATACTACAATTATACAAAAAAAATATATATAAAACAATATTTTAATGTAATTATTTTCAGCTATTTATCATCTGTTTGGAACCGCTGAATATTCGTGTTGTTTCACTGAATACTCGTGTTAAATTATGTTTAATAAAAAACAAATAATTAATCTGTCTGTTTTGTCATTTTATTTTAGATATTTTTAAGTTTTTAGTATTTAGTTCTTCTGTTTATTATATCTACTTTGATAGCTTTTCTTTTATTATTTAACTTTAATTATTTTCTTTGTGATTGTTTGTATTTGTGATTTTATGACAATAATATACATACCACAGGGCAGGTGGCTAATATTTATATCCATCTT
>CAZREZ010000584.1:0-1793 GCA_964599115.1 uncultured Bacteroidales bacterium | reverse complement strand
AAAATATTAATTAACTGTAAATTAAACAATTAAATTTGACGTTAGTTGGAATTATCTAGAACACCATAAACCAAAAAAATATGAAAAATTTAAAAACTAATATCTATTTTAAAATTAGTGCCATAATTGTAATCGGACTTCTCTTACTCATTCCAACTACGATGATTAAAGATTTAATTAGAGAAAGAGAAAATACTCAGAAAAGAGCTATTTATGAAGTAAGTTCAAAATGGGGTGAAGAACAAACATTGACTGGTCCATTTATAACCGTACCTTATGACAGATATGTTAAACAATATTCGAAAAAGGACTCTGCTGATATAATAATAAAAGTGAAAGAATATATTCACTTTCTACCTTCTGAGCTTTCAGTTAATGGAGATGTCAATCCTGAACGCAGGTATAGAGGTATCTATGAAATTGTCGTCTATAATTCGGCTCTTAACATTTCTGGTTCATTTAACAACTTGAAGTTTTCTGAATTTGACATTCCCCTAAAAGACATACATCTCGACAAAGCAACACTTTCTCTTGGAATTAGTGATTTAAGAGGAATTGAAAAACAAGTTTCGCTAAATTGGAACAATGACAAGTTTTCATTTAATCCTGGGACAATTAGTAATGATATTATTGAAAGTGGTATAAACACCTCAATAACAATAGATAATTATGATAGTTCATCATATAAATTCTCACTAAATTTAGATTTAAAAGGTAGCCAAAAACTTTATTTTGTTCCAGTTGGTGAAATTTCGGATGTTACAATTTCCTCAGAATGGAATAACCCTAGTTTTAATGGTGCTTTCTTACCAGACTCAAGAACAGTCAACGAAAATGGTTTTAATGCTAATTGGAATGTACTACATTTAAATAGGAACTTCCCTCAAATGTGGACAGGGAGCATCAATAATATTGACAAATCAGCATTTGGAATTGATTTATTACTACCTGTTGATAGTTATCGGAAATCCATGAGATCTATTAAATATGCTCTTCTTTTTATTTGCTTTACATTCATAGTTTTCTTCTTTGTTGAAGTTCTTAGAAAAGTGTTTATTCATCCTGTTCAGTACATTTTAGTAGGTATAGCATTAATAGTTTTTTATACATTACTTTTATCAATATCAGAGCATTTGAAATATAATATATCCTTCTTAATCTCAGCATTATCTACACTTCTTCTAATTGTTGGGTATGTAAAAGCTATTTTAAAATCAAATCAATTGACTTTTATTATTGGAGGAATTCTTACAATACTTTATACATTTATTTTTGTAATCATTCAACTTCAAGATTATGCACTATTAATTGGTAGCATTGGTATATTTATCATACTTGGACTTGTAATGTATTTCTCAAGAAAGATTGATTGGTACAATTTAAATTTAGACGAAACATAACTGGCTATAACAACGGCTCGTAGGCAATAGCGGTGTTCCCGCTTCCATGGACAATGCAGATTGTAATCTGAAAGTCTCTCCTTCGGTTCGACAATCAGAATAAAATCCGCTACTGCCCATAGCCAAGTACGTTATATGCAATCCCCCTACCAAGAAACTCAGTTGAGTTTTTAAGCTAACGAAGGTAGAAATGAAGGTTTGAAATGAATACAAATGAAAAAATAGTAATTAACAATTAATCAGATAATTAACTTTGACGTTAGTTGGAAACTGAAAAAAGACCGAATTAATAATATTTTACTACAACCTAAAAAAGAAAAAGAATAGAAATGCCAACACACAAAGCATAAGTTTTCCAGCCCATCCCTGCAACCGTCCCTTCGCTGTCAAACA
>CAZREZ010000583.1:0-1802 GCA_964599115.1 uncultured Bacteroidales bacterium | reverse complement strand
AGTATCAAACACTGAAATTACATCCAACACTTTTATACCGATTTATATTGATTCTACAAATCTTGGATATGATACAGCTTTATATAAAAATGAAATATTCGGTGGATTATATATAGATGCATGCACAGGATACAAAGTGGAAGAAAACATGTTTAATGTTAGTGGACCTTTTCCTAATCCTCAAGCCCATAATATTGGAATAGTAATTAACAACTCCGGTGAAGAATACAATGAAATATATAATAATAAAATTGAATATCTTTATGTTGGTATACTTGCACAAAATAATAACCGAGGTGACTCACTTGGACTTTGTTTAAAATGCAACGATATGAAAGGCAATGAATACGATATTGCAGTTACATTAGATACAAATTTAAGAGGATGGGGAATAGCACAATACCAGGGAAGCCCTGAAGATACTGTTACTGCTCCTGCTAATAATACATTTTCAACAGGAACAGCCGATTTTTCTGATATATATAATGATGGGGAAAGAATTGATTATTTCCATACATCTGACCAACTTGGAAAAAAATTGGAACCTTTACACTACTCTGAAAATGTGTATCCGCAACTGAACTATCAATTTTATTCAAAAGATTCAAGCTGCCCTTCATCATTAGGTTCCGGTATTGACCCGGGTGCAATAGAATCTAAAATAATTGAATCCGAAACAATAATAACAAATAAGAATTCAGAATTGAATTATCTTGTTGATGGCGGAAACACCGAAGAATTAAATACTGATGTTCAGTTAAGCATACCACCGGAAGCTATGCAAGTCAGACAACAACTGATGAACGAATCACCATACCTTTCAGATACAGTTATGAAATCAGCAATTAATAAGGAAAACGTTCTTCCTAATGCCATGATTCGTGATGTTTTGGTTGCCAATCCTCAATCTGCAAAATCGGATAATGTATTAGGTGCTTTGGACGAACGTTATAATCAAATGCCGAATTATATGATGTCTCAGATAATGCAGGGTAAATATTTAACATCTGCCAAAGAAAATCTTGAAGCAGAAATACAAAACTGGAAAGGAAAGAATGAAAAGGCATATAGCAATATGCTCAGGTATTATAAAAATGATACTACAATAAATTCTTTTGATAGTGTGGTATATTGGCTGCAAACAAAAAACACTATTGATGCCCGGTATAAACTTGCTTTTGAATACCTCTCGGATAATGACACATCTCTAATAAATAGTGTTTTGTCAGGCATTACTGATGATTTTGTACTAAATGCAACACAAAATCTTATTCATCAGGATTATTTATCTTATTTTGAAATAATGAATGCTTTGGTTTCGCAAGGTAAAACTATAATGGAATCAGATTCGGTTCAGATAGTATCCTTACATACTCTGGCTAATAATGACAATTATCTTCCAGGTATTTATGCACGTAATATTTTGATAGCACTTGGTAAGTTAAATTACCAGGAACCATACATTTTGCCAAACCCGCTTAAAGCCACAGAGGCAAATTATTATCCTGTAACAGAATTAGAAAAGAAAAATTATTTAAAGATATTTCCTAATCCTGCCAGGAATTTCATTATAGTTGAATATAATACGGATGTGGAAAACTATTTAATAGATAATAGGCAACAAAATATTATTTTAAGATTTTCGGATATAAACGGAAAGCTAATCCGGGTAAAACATCTTAACAGGACAAAAGATCAATTTGTTATTAACACTAAAACATTTAATCCCGGAATTTATATTTGTAATTTATTTGTTGATGGTAAATTAATTGATACTTCGAAATTTACAATTTATTAAAATA
>CAZREZ010000582.1:0-1804 GCA_964599115.1 uncultured Bacteroidales bacterium | reverse complement strand
ACTATTTTTGCATTATTTGCATAAACTACCTCGCCAATTTGTTTTATGCTTTTTACTTGCAGCATGCATCAGTTTATGGTTTTTGTTATTCATATTTAACTAATAATTTTAACAATTCTTATAAATATCTGCCTTGTTGCACAAATAAATACATTTTTGTAATTGGGAATAATAAGTTCAACACACTCAGCCACCACAAATAGCGCCGGTTGTTTTGGGGTGGCAAAGAATGTTAATTGGGATACTTCTAAAAAGTAGTCATATAAACCGGTACATAAATAAAATAGTTTAATGCTAATATTATTAACAATTAAATCTTTTGAAAAAATGAAACGAAAACTTTTAATTACTTATTTCGGTTTATCTGTACTTTTTATAATTGGAATAATAATTTATTCCTGTTCAAAAGATGAGAATAAACTTAAAAAGGAAGATCCTATCCCATCAGAAATATTATATGAAATTTGCCCTGAATGTGAATCTTATGCTTTTTGGCTTCCTGAAAATACTACAATTGAGACGATCGAAGGTGAAAATGGAGATGAAATAATTATGACAGCTCCAGAGGGTTACTTATATTATGGATTTTCATCAGATTCTTCATTAATCACTTATGACGATAAGGTTGCACCTTCTGGTAGTTCTGTTACAGTTACTTGTGATTGTACCGACGGCGATGACGAGAAATGTGGTCCTGTTGGAAATGATGGCATAGTAAACTGTGTTATCCAACCTGGTTGCAATACTTGTGAAAGAAAAGAAAAAGTACAGGATCCTGTTACAAAAGAGGAAGGAATAGAAATATTATCTGGCGGGTTTATTAATCCTAGTTTAGGAATAACATTTGCACAAACTGAAGATGATTTACCATATGCTTTTGAAGCTATGTTATATTATCCAGAAATTAAACAGCAACTTGATAATTATATGCTCAATTTCTATTCAAATTTAAATGAAATTCCGCAAGTGAATAGTAATGATGATTTTATAATTGCACCTGAAGGATATAAATTTGTAGTTTTAAACGTTTATGGTCGTGCATTAGCAGTTTTATTACCTGATACAAAAGAAACAAAAGAAGCAGGGGCATCAGGATATACTTATTCATGTCCTTGTAATGGTACATCTGGAAAATGTAAACATAAAAGTAATATTGCAGGATATCATTGGTGCAAAAAACCAAATTCAAATCCTTGCAGTGAGGCATGCAATACTATGACTGTTGAGGATGATAAGAAAAAAGAAGTTTATACATACACATATTATTTCTTTTAAACTGGGGCTGAACGAGAATGATAAATTTTATGTACAAAACTTGCTTAAGACCAATTAATATATTATTTCAATATTCGCTAAGTTTATGCGTTTCAGTATAGAATATTTATAGCTTGGCCATTAATTTGGCCAAGCTTTGTTTAAATCATACAAATATGAAGTTTTTATATACAATAGTTTTTATTTTGTTTTTTTTGAATTTCTCTTTTTCACAGAATTCCAATTTATTTAATAAAGCAGATTATAATATGTTTGAAAAGGAAATTATGGCAAATTCGCTAAATTTCATTTGGGTATATTCAGCCAATAGTTGCTCTTTTAAAGAACAAGCCAATATATTTGAAGATGTAAAAGTTAATCATTTCTATTCTGCTAATTTTCATAATTTCTCAATTTCTATTGATTCATTGGAAAGTATTAATTACGAAAAGATAAAAATAGAAAAATCAGGTTATTACTTTATAGATTCATCATTTTCAATAGTTCATAAACACTTGAAAAATCCCAAAACCCCAGATGAATTAATTCA
>CAZREZ010000581.1:0-1806 GCA_964599115.1 uncultured Bacteroidales bacterium | reverse complement strand
CTCAAAAGGAGTATTGGTTCCTCTGCCAACGCTTATTATTGTTCCTTCAAAAAAACACAGTGAAGGATATAAGTAAACAGAATTCATAGAAGGTAGATTTGGCGAAGGCTTTACAGGAAGCTGATATAGTTTTGTATGGTCGTAATTCAAACATTTTATAATATTTAAATCACACTTTATTCCATGTTTCAGCCATCCTTCTTCATTTACCATTTTTGCATATTCACCTATTGTCATGCCGTGAACAACAGGAACAGGATGCATGCCGATAAATGATTTATATTTTTTTTCAAGTACAGGACCATCAACATAAAAACCATTCGGATTGGGTCTGTCAAGAATTATTACAGGAATATTATTTTCCGCACATGCTTCCAAAATATAAGTCATTGTTGAGATATAAGTGTAAAATCTTGCACCGGCATCCTGAATATCAAAAATCACAATATCTATATCTGAAAGGTCTTCTTTATTTGGTTTTTTATTTTTTCCGTAAAGCGAGATAATCGGTAATCCTGTTTTTTTATCAGTTTTATTATCAATGCTTGCCCCTGCATCAGCAGTTCCCCGAAATCCGTGTTCAGGCGAAAATACTTTAGTGATATTAATTCCAAGATTTAATAAGCTGTCAACAAGATGTGTATTTTTTATTAAAGATGTGTGATTAGCAACAATTGCTATCTTTTTATTTTTAATAAGCGGTAAATATTCTTCGGTTCTCTCATCTCCGGTTTTAATTTCATCTGATATCTGAGAAAAACAAGATGTTAGAATTATCGCAAGGAAGATTATGATTAAAAATCTGAAATTCATAATTTAATAAGTAAGAGCAATATTATTAAAAAACCGACAAAAATATTTTATGCAAATATATATAATATATACTCATTCTTATCAAATTTACAAAAATTTCTGGTTTCAGTTCGTTCCATTTTTCTACTGCCTCAAAAGACATTTTTACTCCAGGTTCTCTTTTCAAACTCCCGATGAAGATAATCCTGAAATGATTGATGAAGATGATTTTTAGAAGAGCCAATCCCGAATATTCAAACACTAAATAAATTCCAATATTTCAACCCCCAAAGTGGTAGTTTATATTAGCTATTGTTTCACAAATTTGGTATATAAGATTTGATTTCCATCAATGATTTTTAACAGATACATACCCATATCTAACTGTCCTATATTAATGCTGTGAAAATTAGTATTACTTAAATTTCCTGTCATTATTGTTCTACCTAAACAGTCATGAATAGCATAAATTGAATATTTATTTATAATTTTATAATTTAAGTTAATAAAACTACTTGCAGGATTTGGATATGCCGGCAATATTACAAAATCATATTCATTTATAAGAGTATTATACGCACACATATAAATATCCCAATTACCATTTCTATTATCCTCCCATACAATCCTATCTCCATAGATTGCAGGAAAGTATTGACTAGAACCATCTGTTGTTATCTGTGTTTCAGTGGAGCTTGATAAATCATACATATAAATATCGGAATTACCATTTCTAATATCCTCCCATACAATCCTGTCTTCATAGATTGCAGGAACCCTTTGCCAAGAAACGTCTGTTGTTATCTGTGTTTCAGTGGAAGTTAATAAATCATACATATAAATATCATAATTACCATTTCTCTCATCCTGCCATATAATCCTATCTTCATAGATTGCAGGAAAGTAGTGACTATAACTGTCTGTTGTTATCAGTGTTTCGGTGGAAGTTGATAAATCATACATATAAATATCCCAATTACCATTTCTATTATCCTCCCATACAATCCTATCTCC
>CAZREZ010000580.1:0-1816 GCA_964599115.1 uncultured Bacteroidales bacterium | reverse complement strand
TAGCGAGGTCAGGATGGTTTGGCTCTAAGACCTTTTCACGAATTGCAATAGATTTTAGATTATATTCCAGTGCTTTTTCATGATCGCCAAGATCACTATAAGTAAGTGCAATGTTGTTGTATGAAGTAGAAAGATATTCAAAGTCATTACTTATTATTGAAAGATTCATAACTTTATTATAATATTCAATAGCAAATTTGTATTGAGCCAATTGATAATATGTTAATCCTAACATACTAAATACTACCTTATCGGAAATATGCAATTTTTTTTCAATATACAAGAATTTATCAAGCGCATTTCTATATTCTCTTTGTCTGTATTCTGATAAGCCTGCAATCCAATAAATAATAAAGTCAATATTGCCTTGTAGCTTCCCGTTACTAATTTCTTTTAATCCTGCTGGCTTAAAATTATTTCTCAGTATATTGCTTTGAATATTCCCAAAGTCCCATATTGAGTCCGTAATATAATTGAAACAAATCTCATCACCTTCGGCATTGCAATGTATAGTCACATAACTGCCATATATGATCTGATCGGCATAATGATATTTCATTAAATATCGTGCACTATCTTCATTAAAATTATCAGTAATGCCATAGTTAAAGTAATTTATTTTTAAATTAAGGGAATCTCTCTTATTCATATCATCAAGACGATCTTTTATTACATAACCTACATCAAATCCTCCCTCTTCACAAATTTTATTAAAAGGAACGATTAATATCTTGAAATGGGTATCGTCTTTTTCAAATATTTTGTCAGATGTAAATATATCTTCTATAATGTTCCTAATTTTATTTCCCCAAACAAAATATATGGTTCCGATACCTATGAAAATTGCAAAATATACTCCAAATACCTTTATTTTTGTAGGGGAAGCCCACCTTTTACTCCAAAGTTTCATATTTTGTTTTTAACAATAAATAGTTCAAAGATATAAATAAAATGCTAATAATTTTATCATATTATGTAAGAATAATAATGAGCGTATCGGGATTGCGAGTTACATGTTATGAGGTGAATTAAAATTATTTAGTCGAATTAATCCCAATGAGGAACGAATCGGGAAGACAGAAAACGGATTACTATACTGTTGCCTTGAATATTTCTTCCTGCCAGCTTAATGCTGATTTTAATTCAGGGCGGTCCTTTGGCAAGAATTTTTTATAAATTTTAACTGATTTATTTATATAATATTTTGCCTTTTTATAATTTTTTAAATCATAATAAGTTGCGGCAATATTCAAATATGAAGTAGCGAGGTCAGGATGATTTGGCTCTAATACCTTTTCAAGAATTTTAATACCTTTCAGATTATATTCCAGTGCTTTTTTATAATTGCCTAAATTTCTATAAGTAAGTGAAATACTGTTGTAAGAAGTAGCAATATCAGGATGGTTTGGCTCTAAGACCTTCTCTTTAATTGCAATAGATTTCAGATTATATTCCAGTGCTTTTTCATAATCGCCAAGAGAACGATAAGTTGCTGAAATGTTGTTGTATGAAGTAGCGAGGTCAGGATGGTCTGGCTCTAATACCTTTTCACGAATTGTTATAGATTTCAGATTATATTCCAGTGCTTTTTCATAATCGCCAAGAGAACGATAAGTTGCTGAAATGTTGTTGTAAGAAGTAGCAATATCAGGATGGTTTGACTCTAATACCTTTTCAGTAATAGTAATATCTTTTATGTTATATTCTAATGCTTTTTCATAATTGCCAAGAGAATAATAAGTACTTGCAATGTTGTTGTAAGAAGTAGCGAGGTCAGGATGATTTGGCTCTAATACCTTTTCAAGAATTTTAATAC
>CAZREZ010000579.1:0-1816 GCA_964599115.1 uncultured Bacteroidales bacterium | reverse complement strand
TGCAGCAAAAGATTCTAAGAAAATTCTAAAATGTCGGGGTGGGTATATTTGAAGGATCGGCCTATTAAAATCAACAGGTGTAAGGAAAATCTTTTAAAATAAATTTGGGATTTTACTCTAAAAACATACCAATCCTTACAATAAACAATGCTCCTGATATAAAATTCACTACTTTACCGTGTAAATCTAAAATTAATTTCTAAATTTGCACGGTAAATAATTGAAATATGTATTATCAACGTTTAATAGAAAAGGAAATAATTGAAAATCTATCTGCTTTTCCTGTCATTGCCATTCTTGGTCCCCGGCAATCAGGAAAATCAACTTTGGCTAAGCATATTTCTGAAAAGTTAAACCATCGTTCTAATATATATATATAGACCTTGAACGGCCCTCTGATTTACGCAAGCTTGATGATGCAGAATGGTTTTTTTCGAAAAATAAAGAACACCTTATTTGCATTGATGAAATACAGCGAAAACCGGAATTATTTCCATTAATTAGAAGTATCGTTGACGAATGGGGAGGTAATGGACATTTTATGATTCTTGGGTCAGCATCACAAGACCTTATCAAACAAAGTTCAGAAACCCTTGCCGGGCGTATAAGTTATCATAAACTTACTCCTTTTATTTACTCCGAAATCAATAATGAATATTCTCTTGAGGATTATCTTGTAAAAGGGGGATTTCCAAGAAGTTTGATTTCAAATAACATTGATATTTCAATCAGATGGCGCGAAAATTTTATCACAACTTTTATTGAGCGTGATTTACTTCAATGGTCGGGAATTATGCCGCAAACAATGAGGAGATTATGGCAAATGCTTGCCAATATAAACAGTCAGACAGTTAATTATTCTTCGCTTGGAAATTCACTCGGTATCAGTAATTCAACAGTGAAAAACTATATTGATTTGCTTTCAGGAACGTATATGATTGATATAATTCAACCATATTTGGCAAATACCGGAAAACGAATAGTCAAATCACCCAAAATATATATTTCTGATACCGGTTTAGTAAATGCATTTCTTGGTATTGTATCATTTAACCAACTTATGGGGCATCCTGCATTGGGTTCGATATGGGAAACTTTAGTGCTAATCAATTTAAAATCTAATTTTCCGTTTTTTCGTTTTTATTTTTATCGCACAAGCCACGGTGCCGAAATTGATTTTGTAATAGAATATGGTTCAAAAATTATTGCTATTGAATGTAAATCTTCACTTTCTCCAAATTTGAGCAAAGGTAGTTATATTAGCATGTCCGATATAAAAGCTGAGCAAATGCTTGTAATTTCTCCCGTAAAAGAAGGATGGCAAATGAAAAAAAATATTATGCTTGTTTCAATTTCTGAAGCAATAAGATATATTAAAGAGTATTTCGGAAATATAAACCAAAAACAATAAGAGAAAACACGGATTGGGTTATTGTGGTTGGGGGATGTTAACGCTACTCTGGTTTACCCTGTTAAATTACGAAGTAATTATTTAAGAGGGCTTATTCTGTAACATCTAAAAAATTACTTATAAAAGTTTGCCATAAAGTAATTCAAAATAAGAACATGATTATGTTACATCCTGTTGGATACCATGAAATGCTTCGCCTTAATATGGATGCTAAACTTATGCTAACCGACAGCGGTGGATTGTAGGAAGAATGTACTATTTTAGGAACACCATGCCTTACATTAAGATGGAATACCGAAAGGCCTGTTACATTACGGGAATTTGTTAGTGCCAGTGTATTGGTTGGAAATAATGTTGAGAAAATTCGTAAAGAATATTACAATGCGCTGAAGTTAGATCGAAAAC
>CAZREZ010000578.1:0-1825 GCA_964599115.1 uncultured Bacteroidales bacterium | reverse complement strand
CATTGAAATTAACCTACCTCAATTAAATAATATTGGGAAATTAATTCCAAAACAATTTTTTGTAGCTAATAACAATTTTTTGATTTTTGCTAATCAATACGATATAAACAGTAAAACAGCACAAAGCTATATACTATCTTTTGATGAGAAAGGTGAAATTATCGGCAAGCCGGAATTTCTTGGTGAAATAATTGATGTCTCAAAAAAAGATTATGATGATTCTGATTATTTTACATGTCATAAATTTAAAACCGATAATGGTTTACGGTTTCTTTATAAACAAACCTTCCCGCCTGGATGGGAAGTAATTACACAAATAAATTATAAATTGTTTGACAGTAATTTAAATAAACTCTGGGAAAAGCAAATTCTAATACCATATAATCCATGGAATTATGAAATCCTGAATATTGTTATGAACAGATCTGAAGATTTGTTTTTTATTGCAAAAATTAAATCCGAAAACGAAGTTGATAAGTATTTTTATAATCTTGGAGTGTTCAATAAGGATTCGGATGAAATACAGTATTATGATTTTAAATTGAAAAATAAGGAGATCACTAAGATAAGATTAGATGTTACACAAAACGCTAATGTTTATGCTTTCGGATTTTACAAAGAGCAGGATACCAAAAAAGAAATTGCAGGATTATTTTATTATATTTTCGATTCACAAAAAAGAAATGTAATTATCAATTCTGTTAAAGATATTTCAAACAACATTATTTCACAATATAAAAATTCGGATTTTGAGTATCTGGAACCTGTTGAATTATATTTATCAGAAAACAATCAGGTAATTTTTATCTCAGCTTTTGAATGGACGAAAAAAGAGTTTTTTTCCGATTCGGAAGGTAAATTATATATTCATAATATTTATAATTCGAATGATATTATTGTCTGGGATTTTGATATTGAAGATAATCATATTTGGTCGCAAATTATATATAAGCAGCAAAAATCAAATCATTATCCCAACGAAATTGGTTTTGAAAAGACATTAAATGATAAAAACCTGTTTTTTTTATTCAATGATAATCCCAAAAATATTGATGTATATGATAATGATAAAATAAAATTGATGAAAAAGAACCATGTTCTTACACTGGCAGCAATTAATTTAGAAAATGGTGAATATTATAAACAAAAGATAATTTGCGAAAAGAACAGGAAAAATAAACTTTACTTCCGTCCTGATTATTGTTATAAGCAGGGAGACAATTCAATAATTATAATTGGAGAAAGTCCTGATTTTTATTTATCAAAAATTGATTTTAATGATATTAAATTCCGGTATTAATTGTACCTTCAATAATTCCTTGTTTAATATTAATAATTGCATTTAATATTTACAAAACTTATTATTAGTTTTCATGAATATTTCGCCCTTACAGGGCTATTTTTCTGTGGACGCATTTTTCTATAAACATTTCGTCCCTAACGGGACTATTTTTTTAACTCCATTAGGCATGAAATGTTTATAGAACATAGTAATAACCTCAATTTTAAGCTCCGTAGGAGCGAAATATAAAACAAACTTAGGACAATAATTAGCAACTCATTTTTATTTAATCGGACATCAATGACAAAAAATATTGAAAAATTACTATTAATAAAACTTAAAATTTTCTTTCATATTTCATTAATATATTTTAGTCCAGCATATAAATATTACGTATCTTTGAAGTGATATTAGATATATGGATTTATAAAATATGAAAACAACAACTTTTGATTTTTTCTGGTTTTTTGCGCCTCTTAAAAATGAGTTCGCATTTATTGTGACAAGTTTGGAACGAGAACAAGAAAAAAGAAATATTGCCTT
>CAZREZ010000577.1:0-1825 GCA_964599115.1 uncultured Bacteroidales bacterium | reverse complement strand
TAATCCGCAGGGGGCAACATCAGGTTCGCGCCGTGTTAATCGCGGCGGCAGTTGGGGCAACGACGCGAAGCGCTGTCGTGTGGCTGATCGCAACAGCTACAGCCCCGGGAATCGCTACGCCCACATGGGCTTCCGCCTGGCTCTCGTCCCGTAGCTCAAAGGAAAGCCGGATAGCTTCCGTTAAACAGATTATTGTCCCGCACCTGAAATGTTCAGGTCGAAAATGAGTAGTTGTTAACTACCTGAAAGCCTGAATTAGTAAGCAATCAGCGATTGATCGAAAATTCAGGCTTTTGTTATATTCTATATTCCTGTTCCTGATGCAAATTAGGACAAACAGTTGAAATATCTGTCCGCTTAGTAGAGCAATCGAAAATCGGGCAGATAATTATTTTTATTCAAATTTAAAATTAAAAATATTTTTACTAAATTTGTTCCCAAATGGTACTATAATAATCTTATACACTCATTGAGATTCAATGTATTGTTTTACATAAAAAATTCATAACCAAACCAATATTAGAAAAATGAATCCATACGGACTTGCTTCACATCGTAAATTTTACTTTACGCTTATCATTATAATTTTATTTCTGAATCTTCGTGGGCAAACCGTTGAGGAGATCAAACAGGATCGTAGAAATTATATTTGGGGAGAGGGTAGCGGCACCACTTTGAAGAAAGCAGACCAGGAAGCTTTGTCCATGCTGATAAACCAGATATCAGTAATTGTGATAGATACATTTGAACAGTTTACCGAGGAAGAACGATACGATAATGAATTTGAACTGAAACAAAAGGTAAAGTCGGTGATCAGGACCTATTCCAATGCTACACTGCACAATACCGAAAGGATTGTGATCAGCAATGAGCCGGATGCAAAAGTATTCCGTTACATCAGGAGTGATAATGTAAACAAAGTTTTTGAGGAACGAAAAAACAAAATAGTTAATTTTATCGGGCATGCCCTCAAAGCTGAAAATGAGATCCGTATTGCAGATGCCCTGCGGTATTATTATTCAGCTTTTATTTTATTGAAAAGCCATCCTAAGTGTAACGCTATTGAATATACAGATGACGAAGGGAATCAATACTTGCTTATTTCATGGATACCGGCCAGGATGAACGAAATATTTTCACAAATTAATTATAACGTAAAAGACATCAGGGACGGTGATAATATGAAAACCGTTTACCTTTATATCAGCTATAGAGGCAGGCCGGTGACTAATTTTGATTATTCATACTGGGATGGTCGTGACTGGACCAATTTATACAGCGCAAAAAATGGTGAGGGTTTTTTGGCATATTACGGGGCAAATGCAAAAGAACGGCAAAAAGCCAGGATAAAAGCCGAGTACATGTATGAGAACATGGCCAGAATTGATGATGAACTAGAAAACGTAATGGAACAGATAGACCCCATCCCTTTCAGGAGAAGCTATTATAACCTTAGTCTTGAAATTCCTGAAGAGGTGGTAAAAGTGAATGAACAGCCTGTAAATAAAAACATTGCAAGTGTTGAAATCAGTGATGAATACAATGATGTGATCACACAGGTGATTGATGCTATTAAGAACAGGCAATATCAAAATGTAAGAAGATTGTTTACCACAGATGGCTATGAAATGTTTGATAAACTGATAGCTTATGGTAAAGCAAACATACTTAGTATGCCTGACATGAGGGTATTCAGGTTTAACGATGAGATAATGTGCCGTTCAATAAGGATGGCATTCAATTTCGAAAATAATTTCAAAAAATTTGTTGAAGATGTAGTTTTTCATTTTAACGAGAAAGGAAAAATAGAAAGCCTTTCTTTCGG
>CAZREZ010000576.1:0-1826 GCA_964599115.1 uncultured Bacteroidales bacterium | reverse complement strand
GATAACCAAATTTCTTTCCCTTTTTATTTACTTTTTATGAATTATTCAGGCTAGAAAGCTATCCGGTATTTGCAGGGTAGCTTTTTTTATTCAAAAAGCTCTTCATCTCTTTCAAGTAAAAGAATAGAGTGTTGTGAAACAATATAATATTTTTCATTATTATAAACAATTTCAATAGCACCCTTTTGCATAAAAATTGCCAGATCGCCTTCTTTGGCTTGCAATGGAACATATTTAATTTTTTCATCAACTTTTTTCCATGCTTCGTCTTCTTCCGAAGGAAACGGAATAGGATATCCCGGACCACATTTAATAATATATCCTGTACGGATTTCTTCTTTTTCCTTGTAGCCGGGTGGTAAAAATAATCCGCTCTTTGTTTTATTTGATAAGGTCTTTGGTTTTATCAATACCCTGTCGCCAACAACAATAAGTTTATTTAAATTTTTTTTATCTGATTTTTCCATTTAATATTTTCTTAAATTACTGATATATAGCTTATTTTTTAAATAACAATAATTTTTAATTCTTTACATAAATTTTACTTCATTTGATGTCTTTACTTAAAAGTTTTTATTACATAGGGTGATATTGAAAGTCTAAGGAGAGCACTGTAATTTATATCAAATTCTATTTCACTTCCTACTTCAATAGGGCTTCTTGAATGTAAAATTAAATGATCGCTGCTTGCCCCAATGACATTGGCATTTATTCTGGGTTTTATAGCTTTTGTATCAACGTCCTGCTCCCCAATACCAATTATTACCCGATTGATATTACCAATATCTGGAAACTCAGGTTTATTTCCAAATGCATTTTGACATATTTCACCATAAGGCAAAGATGGTTTTATTTTACTTTCTATAACTTCACATATTAAAGTAAATGCATCTGTATATAATTGTGGGATTTTGTTTCTGTGTAGAGTTTCCCTGCCAAGTAAAATAGCTTCGCCAATTCTTAAGTTATTTATATTTCCTATATTATTTGTATGTAATAGCCATTCATAATTTGCCGAATTACCACCTGAAATCATATGCAGCTTTATGTTGTATTTTTCTTGAATACGATCTGCTGTTTGAGATAACTCAGTCATATTTTCCTCTGAAGGTTTAACACCTCCAAAGCAGGCAAGATTTGCGCCAATGCCATAAAGTTCAATACCTTTTAGCGGTAATATTTGTTCAATAATTGAGTCAATATCTTCAGGTAATATCCCTTCTCTTAAATCACCAAGTTCTAACATTAACACGACTTTATGTTTTTTACCTTGTTTTAGAGAATGTTCTGATAATAATTTAATTGTTGATATTTCAGAGTTTAAGCTTATGTCTGCATATTTAACAACATCCGGAACTTCGGTGTGATTAGGCAGTCGTGTAAGCAAAAATTTTGCTTTCACTCCGAATTCTTTCATTTTTTTTATATTCTGAACAAGAGAAACTGCTATAGTGGTGATCCCACACTCAAGAATTGCATTTGCAACTTCAGGAGATCCTGTTACTCCCTTTATCACGGCAGTAACAGATATCTCTTTTTTAGCAAATAATTCTTTTAAAGTTTTAGCATTGTGCTTTATCTTGTTTATATCTATTTCTAATCTGGGCATAACATTATTTCATATCTTTTTAAAGCTGATTTTACAATTTTATCAATTAAGTCAGAAGCACTCATATTAGCCGCGATAGTCATGAATCCAATGTAGCTATGCGGTTTTTTTTTTGGAGTACACATTAAGCCTGCAAAGGAGTTCCCTTCTAAAAGAAAAGGACCTTCTTTGGTTAATATGGTATCAATTCGTCCGTAATCTTTAAAGCCAATAGCAT
>CAZREZ010000575.1:0-1826 GCA_964599115.1 uncultured Bacteroidales bacterium | reverse complement strand
CGGGCATCCTCAATGGCAGCATGGGTTTCTTCATTAGGATGATCATACAAAATTTCACCACATCCCATTTCACGGATCAAATCAAGGATCAGTTTCCCCTTTTTTGTTTTATTGTTGATAATTATTGTTGTCATGATCGTAGTTTTTATCATATCGCTTGGTAAAATTAACAAAATCACAATTTATTGCCTAATTTCTCTAAGTCACTTCGTCTCTCAGTTCCTCAGTCTCGATAAAACATGTTTCCCCACATTTTTCACATTTCTGCCGCTTAAGTAGAAAGTAAGGAGTATGAATTCTAAGTGCTTTTTACATTTTACAAATCTTATTCAGTACTGTTGATAATTTGTAAAAAGGAATAAACCCAACATTAGTATTATAAATCTTTATGGTTTTTGAATAAGATAAATTAATAACAAGAGCTTTTTCAGGTTTATATTTATTAATGAAATTCCTAAGCGAACGTGTTACAGTAGTTGATTTGAGATTTGAAAATTTTACTTCAATGGGAATTATTTCATTTCCCCTTTTTATTATAAAATCAACTTCAGCCTGGTCGGTTGTACGCCAAAAATGAATATTTATAAAATCTTCATAAATAAAACTTTGTAAAATGTTAAATATAAAATTTTGAAAAAGAAAACCATTATTATTTTTATTAAAGTTCCCGAATTGGTTTATAGCAAAATTTCTAAATCCAAGATCATTAAAATATATAGTTGGAGATTTGGTAATTTCTTTACGTTTATTTCCGAAAAACGGGCTTAGTGTCTTGATAATAAATGTATTTTCGGCATACCATAAATATTTCTTCAATGTTGGAACTGAAATACCTGTATCATTGCTTAATTTTGATAAATTGATAATACTACCTGTTTGGGCAGCAAGTAATTCAATAAATTTAATAAAAGCATCCGGGCGGTTAATATTTAAAAGATAAGAAATATCCTTCCTGATGTAACTGTTAAATATTTCGTTTATTAAAAGATGTTTTTCTTGCTTTTGCGGTTCTGTAACAATTCTGGGATAACCGCCATAAAAAAGATATTCATTAAGATAAATATCAACTTTTTCGCCCTCAATATTAAAAAAAGGTACTAAATTTTCTTCATATTTGTATCCGGTTTTATAATTAATAAACTCATCAAAAGCAACTGGAAATAATTCAAAAACACGCTTTCTGCCTGAAAGAGATTCGTGTATTTTTGCTTTAAGTTCCATACTACCAGAACCTGATACAATGAATTTGTATGGTAAATCGTTATCAAATATTCCTTTTAAAAATAAACCTGCATTTTCTTTCCTTTGGATTTCATCAATAAAAACATAGCCTTTTTTTTTACCAAATTCAAGCTCAATCTTTTGAAGTAATCTTTCCTGCGAATTGAAATAACTAAAATCAGATTCAAAATCAAGGTTTAAATAAACAGTTCTTTCATTTTTCTTATCAAGCATATATTGAACTTCCTTCATTAAGGTGGTTTTTCCAACCTGCCTGGCACCTGTTATTACAGTAAGCTCTTTAGCTGAAAGATGTAAAACAATATCTTGAAATATTTTTCTTTTAATCAACATATATTTAAAATTAACCCGATAAAACAAAAAGCAAAGTTATAAAATTATCGTGTTAAACTATCCATTAATTTCATTAATTTTCACTGATATTTTTTTCACCACAGATTTTCACAGATTAATGCACAGATTCACACAGAGTTATTTGTGATAGTCTGTAAAAGCATAATCCGTGTTATCTGTGTTTAATTTTCTTCTTTTACTTTTTTCTTGAAAAAAAAGTAACAAAAATTCAAGGCTGCTGAAAATTTTCT
>CAZREZ010000574.1:0-1832 GCA_964599115.1 uncultured Bacteroidales bacterium | reverse complement strand
TAAAATCCTGTTTTTTAAAACAGTAAGCTCTAATAATCTTAAAGAATCATCTTGAATATAGTATGAATTATGTGTGTTTATAATTACCAGGTTTTTGTCTTCAGGTAGTTTAAAAGACATCAAAATAAAGCACCTGTCTAACATAAATAATTTATCCGGCCACGAAGAAATAACGGGATAAGCATATTTAACAGCTTGTTCCGGTCTGAATGCTGAAAAATCCATTATACCTGAAACCACTTTTCCCATTGGTGAAGTTATAGGCACAGGAACAAATTTTACATATAATTTGGGAATAAAGTGTGTTTCATTGAATATGAAAATTTGTTCGTGTGAATTAAATAATTTAGCCATAAGTGTGGTTCCACACCGTCCTGTGCCGACTATACAAAAATTCATTTATTAAATTTTGATAATGTGATAGGATTACTCAGGGCTGTTTTAAAGTAATTTGAAAGTCTCCGGTCCTCTAAGATACTTTTGTTATCAATAGCAGTTTTTAGTCTTTCAAAGTTATATGAGTTTTCTAGAAAATACTTTTTAATATTTCCATCTTTCTGGAGGCATCGATATAGGGTTCGCCATCCTCCTCCTATCTTAGGTCCAAGTTCAGTATTTCTTTCGTAAGCTGCGCCACCTAATCTGATTTTGTTTTCAATTTTTTGATAACCGCGTATTGGAAAATGAAAAATTAGTATTTCGCTCTTAGCCTTATTTATTTCTTTCAAGTTTGTTACTCCATGATTTCCTTGGTTTACAATAATATCTTTGTCTCCACGATGTGCAACTTTTGAGGGTAAAGGTTTACCAAAATAATTCTTCGAGTTCACCTCTCTATAGATCATAGAATCGTAAAATGGTGAATAATCTGGTGAAACAGCTACAAAGTTATTACGTTCTACCTCTACTACATTAATATCTGCTGTAATTGACTCAAAAGTAGATTTTAGATTCCCGGTGTTTGGCCACCAGAATTCGTCGGCATCGCTATTAATAACCCAATCGGCATTGTAATCAACATATGCCATTCTAGACATACGTGTGACAAATTTGTACTGGCTATAGTCATCGCTTGGCTCATATATATATTTTGCGTTACCCTTTTTTTCGTATTTCTTAATTATATATCTGGTATTATCAACAGATTTGTTATCAGTTATAATTAAAAAATCTACTCCTTGGGATAAATGAAATTTAATATTTTCCTCTATGATATCATCTTCATCTCTAACTAACAGAGTCATAATAAGTTTCATGGTGTTTTTTTATCTTTAAATCTTAGCTAAATTTAAATAAATTTATTTCTTATTCTCTTCAAATCTATTCTAGAATGTTCGAATTTTAATCTGCTTGTATGTAGGAACTTTCTGAAATTCAAAATAGAAAATACAAATTGAAAAATGTTTATTTGATCAGCGAAGATAGTTAAAGAAATAAATTTGAAATGCCTGGTTAAACTATCTTTGAACTCATATTTTCCCATTCCTCTTGTAATTATTCTAAAGGCACTTATAGTTTCAATTTCAAACTTTATGGTGTCCTTGGTTATTACAAAATGGTCATTGTCTGCAGTAAAAGTTCCTGCCAATGTTTGTCCGCACAAATCGACTTGCGATAAAATGGCAATGGCTATTAGTAGGACAGTTCTCATAATGTTTGCCAACGTCAGTCTGTCTAAAAACTCTCCTTTTTATCAGAAATAAGACAAATATAAGCCGATTTAAGGTTACTTTGAAAAAATCAGTACCTATTTTATTAAAAAATATGCTAATGTCAAAATGGATTGTTCGAGCGAGACAGGAAAAAGGTTTACCTGATTTCTATTGGTTCCT
>CAZREZ010000573.1:0-1834 GCA_964599115.1 uncultured Bacteroidales bacterium | reverse complement strand
TAATGTGTTTTGGTTAAATTCATAAATCGTAAATCGTAATCCGTAATTCGTATCTTTCTTCAGCCGGTTAGCGGTTTGAAACCGCTAACCGGCTGCTCGAAACCAACAGATTCTCAAAATAACAAGAATTTATTAATTTTGGAAACTATGAGATTAATGAACTGTTTTAAAAAAATCATACTGTTAAATTTTTTATTTTGCTTATTCAACCCGGGATTTACGCAATATTACAGCTCAGGACAAGACCCGGCAAGTATTAAATGGCAACAGATAAAAACAAAGAATTTTCAGATAATTTATCCTGAAGATTTTGAAAAACAATCGCAATACCTTGCTAATGTCCTTGAAACCGTTTATAAATCTGGTTCAAAATCGTTGGGATACAAACCCAAGAAAATACCTTTAATTCTTCATAATCAATCCATACTTTCAAATGCTTATGTTGCATGGGCTCCAAAACGAATGGAGTTTTATACTTGTCCACCGCAAGACTCATATTCGGAAAACTGGCTTGAACAACTGTCAATTCACGAGTTCAGGCATGTAGTCCAGATTGACATGCTAAATCAAGGATTTACAAAAGTGCTTTATTATATTTTCGGACAACAGGCAACCGGGGCAATACTCGGATTATATATCCCCAAATGGTTTATGGAAGGAGATGCTGTTTGCACAGAAACAGCTTTGAGCAATTCAGGAAGAGGCAGACTTCCTTCATTTGAAAAAATACTCAAAGCACAATTGCTTGAGAAAGGAAAATATAATTATGAAAAAGCTGTTCACGGCTCATATAAAAATTTTGTTCCCGGACCTTATAATTTGGGTTATTATATTGTAGGATTTAACAGAATAAAATTCGGAGATAAAATCTGGGAAAATGCCATAGAAACATCAGCCAAATATCCGTTTATAATCACACCTTTTTCAAGAGGAATAAAAAATATTTCAAAACTTTCCAAAGTACAGCTTTACAACAGCACATTAATCGAATTAAGTAATTTGTGGGAGAAACAATTTAAAAGTTTGACTTATTCAAATTATACATTGATATCAAAGATAAATCAAAAAAATTATACAAATTATGAACTCCCGTTATATTTAAACGACAGTTTGATACTTACTGAAAAATCAGGTATTGATGATATTAACCGTTTTGTTGCAATTGATAAAAACGGAAATGAAAAACGAATTTTCACTCCGGGATTTAACTTCCGTGAAACTTTGTCATATTCAAAAAATAAAATTTACTGGGCGGAAAAAACTTTTGATCCCCGATGGGAAAACAGGGATTATGCGGTAATTAAAACGTACAATCTGAAAACCAAAAAGCTTAAACAATTAACTAAAAAAAGCCGGTTATTTGCTCCGTCTGTTTCGTATAACGGGAAAAATATTGTTGCTGTTGAAGTTACAACAGAAAATAAATATTATTTGCAGATCATTGATTCCGAAACAGGAAAAAGAATAAAAAAAATCAATACTCCGGATAATTTATTTTTTATTACTCCTACATGGTCAGAGGATGACAAGAAAATTGTTATGATAGTTCAAAGTGAAAAAGGTAAAAGTATAGCTGTCCTGAATATTGAATCAGAAGAGATCAGCTATCTGACTCCATTTTCATTCATTGAAATTTCAAAGCCTGTGATGTTTAAAGATTATATTTTTTTCACTGGAGCTTATTCAGGGATTGATAATATTTATGCATTCAATCTTAACGATAATCAAATTTATCAGGTAACTTCCGTAAAATTCGGAGCTTATGATGCAGACATTTCACCTGACCGGGAAAAAATGATCTTTTCAAATTATACTGCTAATGGTTTTGAAATTG
>CAZREZ010000572.1:0-1837 GCA_964599115.1 uncultured Bacteroidales bacterium | reverse complement strand
AACCTCCAAAATAATATTCCTGCAACATTTTTTTTCGGAGTAAATAAGGGTTTGGGATTAAATTACAGTTTAAGACTATCAGAAAAATGGGTAAAAGATATTCTTGAAAAAGGTTTTGACTGCGGTGTTCATGGAATAGATTATAAAAACCAGACAGATATTGACCTTGAATACAAAATTTTCAGAAAAATGTCGGGCCTGGATAAATTCGGTATCAGAATGCATTATCTGAGAATGGATAAAAATACTCTTGAATTTCTTTCAAAAGCTAATTATATTTTTGATTCAAGTATTTATTCGATGGGCTCTCCATATAAGACTGGCAATATATGGGAATTCCCATTAAATATCATGGACGGCTTTGAAATAGAAGCAGGGGAAAAATGGCAAAGTAAAAATTTATCACAGGTAAAAGAAAGTACATTAAAAAGAATTGAAATTGCTAAGAAGAAAAAATTAGAATACCTGACAATTTTATTTCACGACCGTTATTTTAATAATAGTTTTAAAACATGGATGGATTGGTATTGTTGGTTAGTTAACTGGCTAAAACAAAATAAATTTCAGTTTATTAATTACAGAACTGCTATTGATGAATTAAAAAAATAGCTAAGTAATGATAATAAAAAGAATTTACTAAATTTGAAAGCAAGTGGAAATAGGCTGAGGATGAGGTTAAGGATGAGGAAAATAAAATAAGAGATAGCATAGCACCATAAATAGCAAGTTACATATTATTCAGCAATCGCTTATTAATTGCGGATTTGCTAAATAACTTTGTTTTTTTAGCAAAAATTTATAGTATAATAGTAATACCATAGTGGATATAAAAATACTTAGCCTTAGCCTAAACCTTAGCCTAAAACAATATGTTTAAGAGCGAAAGCATAACTAATTGTACATCAGTTAATAATTTTGAAATTACGATACATTAGAATTATATGAAACTTCTTATTCTTACACAATATTTCCCTCCTGAGGTTGGTGCTCCGCAGAACCGCTTGTATGAACTTGCTGTAAGACTTAAGAAAAAGGGTGTTGATATAACTATACTTACCGCAATACCTAATTACCCACAAATGGAAATTTATGATGCCTATAAAAGAAAATGGTATTATTATGAAGAAATTGATTGTTTAAAAATTCATAGGTCATGGATATTTGTAAGAAAAAACAAATCCATATTTTTCAGATTAATGAATTATTTCTCATTTGTATTTTCTTCGTTATTAACTGGTTGGTTTAAGCTGCGAAAATTTGACTTCATTTTATGTGAATCACCACCTTTGTTTTTGGGTATTACAGCATACATATTAAAAAGGTTGAAAAAATCGAAACTTATATTTAATGTATCAGATCTTTGGCCCGAGAGTGCTGAAAAATTAGGCTTGGTTAAGAATAAAATTTTACTGAAACTATCATCAAGATTAGAAGTATTCATGTATAAACATTCTGAATTAATTACCTGTCAAACACAGGGTATTGTCAATAATATTTCGGAAAGATTTCCTGATAAAAAAATATTCTGGCTAAAAAATGGTGTTGATCCTGATTTTTTTTGTCCTGATAAAATAAAAGATAACTGGCGCGAAAAAAATGCTTTTAAAGCTAATGACATGATTTTTTTATATGCCGGTATTTTAGGCTATGCTCAAGGATTGGAAGTAATTTTAAAAGCCGCTTTTCGTTTAAAAGATAAAGAGAAAATTAAATTTGTTTTCTATGGCAATGGACCGGAAAAGGAAAAATTAATTAAAATTAAAACTGAACTTAATCTTAAAAATGTATATTTTTATGATCCGGTTCCAAAATCTGATTTGCCATACATTATTAAAGG
>CAZREZ010000571.1:0-1848 GCA_964599115.1 uncultured Bacteroidales bacterium | reverse complement strand
ATAGATTTTGAACTTTGAAACAATTAAAATACATTATGCAAACAAGCATTCAAATATCAACCGATAGAAATAACGGGCTTTATGATATTACTGACAGGATTGCAGAGATTGTAAAAAAAAGTAATATTAAAACCGGTTATGTAAATGTTTATGTTCAGGGAGCGACAGCTGGCATTATGATACAAGAGAACTGGGATGAATCTGTGCAAAATGATGTTATAACACTTTTCAGGAAATTAATTCCGGCAGGCGTTTGGGAGCATGATGCTCAGGATAATAATGGCGACGTTCATTTAAAAGCAGGTATTGTTGGTCCAAGCGAAACAGTTCCTATAATCAATGGTAATATGGGTTTATCAACATGGCAGAATATTTTTGTTTGCGAATTTGACGGACCACGAAAGCAACGAAATATTGTTGTTACTATTAGTGATGCATAAATTTACATATAATCCCATTTCCGTTTAGCTCATTATATTTTTTACCTGCGCAAGGGATACAAAGATTTTTTCCGTCTTTATTGAATATCCTTGACGACATAATGCTTTCACCACATTTATCGCAAATTATGCTTTCGTATGAGGGTGCATAATCAGGAATTTCTATATCTATTTCTTCTACTTTGAATATTTTATCAAAATCAAGATTTAAAATTGCAAATGCTGTTTCAATACCTGCTTTTTTAAGTTTAGCAATCTCTTCATCAGAGCGGTTCTGTTCTTTAATTACTTTCTGATATTGATCGGAAAAATTGTTCTTTGTCTGATGAATGTATTCTCCGGCTTTAGGTCGGGTAGAAATTCTGATACCTTTACCGTCTCTTTTTGTTAATGTAAAAGCAGTTTTCCCAATATCTTTGAATATTAAAGAATTATTTCCAAATGAACAACCTGTAACAAACTGAATGCCATCGCTCACGCAATTGTTGGTTTCAACAATAGCCAAAAGATTTTCCATGCCATCGGATTGTGATTTGATTTTTTGCATAACATAAGTTGCAGCCATAACACCCATTGCCAGTCCCGGACAAAAATGCCCGTGCAACTGACCGGCTTTTAATAATAATTGATCGGTTTCGCCTGCAAGGATATGAGAAAATATTTGACTTCGTGGCGTTGATTTCAAATTACTTACTGTGATAGTTTCATTGTTTGCCAGTAAAAAAGAGTTATCATAAGGTTTTAAATCAAGTACAGGTGTTCCGTTGATAGCATCAAGTCCTTTAATTTTTAATTCATTCCCTTTTCGTTCAAGTAAATTTACCGTTGTAATTCCGATGGATGTTGGCCGCCTGGGGCTCCGGGATGCGAAAACTCCCTTTAATTCACCTGTAAAAGTTATGGTTTTTAAATTATATCCTTGTGATTTATGAAAATAAAATACTACATCAATAAATTCCGAGTCTTCAATTTTAAACAGTCCGTCAATAAATTCTTCTTTAATAATAATAGTGCTTTCGTGCTTTTTCATTTCCGTTGGATTGGTTTGATCAGTAAATTTACTTTTAACAAACCCTATCTCTTTTATATTCATCATATTATATAAGTTCTTAGATTACACATTATTTTTAAAAACAAGCAGCAGTAGTGAATACTTGTTATTTTTCGCAGAAATAAATTGTAATTTTTTACAAATTTAAATTTAGAATTAATATAATGATAGATTTTTTGTATTTTTGTAATAGAAAAAAATAAATCATGCTTACTAAAAACGAAATACTTGAATATCTTTCAATAAACAAAGAACTTTTTAAGCAAAATTTTAATATTATAAAAATTGGGCTTTTCGGTTCATTTGCACGTGATGAGCAAACCGAAAACAGTGATATTGATATAACATTTTCCGGTG
>CAZREZ010000570.1:0-1850 GCA_964599115.1 uncultured Bacteroidales bacterium | reverse complement strand
AAGGAATATTGTATTTAGCCAGGGGTACTGATGAAAACCCGATAAATGCAATTCCGGGTACTTTATTATATTTCTCTTGAAGTTTTGAGATTTCATTTTTAACTTCACTTAGTATTTTTTCCTGAAGGATATTTCCTTTTAAAATTTTTGTTTCCATGACATTTAAATTTTAGAGTTAATATTCAATGAACTGAAACAAAGGTAATGTCAGAAGGAAGCAGATCAAAACGAAAATTCCAAAGCTTTCAGGAATAATTAGTAGATTTCAATTATCTATCATTCGGAAATTCATATTTGAGTATGATAAGTGCAAATTTTAAAATGGAAACCTATAAATTGGCAATTCCAGCAAATTATTATTCCGTTATTATTAATTTTTGCAAAAATTTCTTATCTTTTTCCTTTTTTCCACACACATAAATAAAGCTGAATATTTCTAGATGTAAAATACAGAATAACAATATAATACAACTTGATCTTTTATGGTTTTGGGTGTCCCAATGTGGAAAACAGGATTTTACACCTTTTTTTATAGCATCAGGAGTCTGTCACTCCTGGACCAACAGATCAAGCTGATTCTCTGCCATTTCAATGTTACAAGGTAAATAGCCGGCAGGGTCACCATCAAATTCTACTTCAGGATTTTGATCATTACCGTAGATTTCAATTGTCCGGCAATAAAAAAGAGAAATATGATCATTATTGCGAAAAGGATTACTACTATATACTTTTCTTATTAAATCAGGTATTTTGAAAAAATTTAATTTTTGAACCGTCAGGCAATAAAATCTTCCATCCCCGCCCTTTAATGTATTATGTACTTTTATTCCCGAAGCTATGTATTTAGTCCTACCTATTGAAATATTATACAGATTCGTTATTTTATCTTTTTTACCATCAATAATAACCGTACAATCATTTGCCTTATATGTAAAAAGAATTCTTATCAGAGAAACAAACGTGCCTGCAAAATCACCTAAATACTTTCTTATCCCGCTATTAGCATATCTTGCTAAAGTTGCTCCAAGACCAATATTTGCGCAGCAACCAAAATACCTGATATTACCGTTCCAATTATAACTAATTGCTTTATTATTTATCTCACCTGTTTTTGCACCGGATAAGGTGATCTTACCAATATCAATTTTAACTGACTTGCCATAAATAAGTACCTGAACGGCTTGGTTTAAAGTAGTTGGGATATTATAGCTTTTACAAAAGTCGGGACTTGTGCCTGTATAAATTACGGCTAACCTGGAATTTGAGATTCTTCTTCCGGACGTGTCATAAAAGCCATTTAATACTGCATTTATTGTACCATCGCCGCCAACAGCCACAATAATATCATAATCCTTTCTATTGGCTTCAACAGAATAAAAATATGCATCTTCTATTGAGTTTGTAGTTTTAAACTCATAAGAAATATTGGCCTGGTCTAATAATTGAAATATCCTGCTGAATTTCTTCCTGCTTTTTCCGCCACGTGATCCCGGATTCATTATTAAATATACTAAACTCATTATACTTAAAGATTTCTAAAAATTTCAGTTACTGTATTAATAGTTGATTCGGAAAGGTTTGCACCGGCGATCAATCTGATTCTTCCTTCATTATAAGGTACTGAAGGATAAACAAACGGGGTTGATAAAATCTTATTCTTAAATAATTCTTTTGCCAGTAACAGCGTATTCAGCGAATTACCGGACCTGATTGAAGTTATTGGAGTAACGCTGTCGGTTAAATCAAATCCCGAATCTTGTAAAGACTTGCTTATCTTACTTCTGTACTGCCATATTTTCCGGCTTAATTCGGAGAATTCATCATTTATGATCTCAAGGACTTTATTAATT
>CAZREZ010000569.1:0-1864 GCA_964599115.1 uncultured Bacteroidales bacterium | reverse complement strand
CTTGCAAAGGCGTGTCATTCGATTGTTATTAGCTTTGTTTGATTATTTGGTTTTTTATGGGGTTGTGTAATGATTGCCATTTAGCATAGATTTTTCTTTATATTCAAATTCGCATTCAATCCATGCTTCAAGAAATGATCTTACAATTAGGTCTTCATGAAACCCTAAATTTAAAGAATTAAAATACTCTAAATAGGTTTTAAAATTTCCTCGCCGAGGAAAATTCTTTTCTCTTTTCGAGTCTCTTGCTAAATCACCAATAATTGTGTCATCATTAATTTTTGATTGGAGCCATTTTTTAAATGGGAATGTTTTTTCCAACTCACAATCTTTTAAGTCATGTCTGAATGCACTTAAAATTAAATATGCAAGTTTATTTGCCCAATAACTATTTGAAGATATATTTTCTTCACTTTCAAAATTGCTTATTAAATCAAAAAGTATATTTTTGTACTCACTGAAAAAATCAGATTTGAAAGCTTTTGTTTTTAAATTAAGTTTATTAATTATTGTAAGTACTTTTTCTCTATCAAACCATTCTCCATTGATTCTATGATTTTTGAGTTGTGAATGGAAATTAATTTCGGTAGTTCTATCTCCCTCAATATAACCAATAAGATTTAATTTATATGGTGATCCTGTCTGTAATTGTAGTAACCTATTATTAGGATCTCCAGATGTATATCCAACTTTAATAGGTCCTTCTGGTTCGACTTCAATAAAATATACAAAACCTTTTTCAATATCCATTTTTTATAAATTTATATCCAACTTTTTGTAGTTATTAGCAGTACGTAGTTTTATTTTTTTAATCTTTTGGGAGTTGTTTCGTAAATCTGTTTAAAATTATTAGCTTCAATAATCTCAATTTTAAGTTTTTCAAAAAAAAGTCTTTTGCCAAGCAAAAACTTATCGTGAGATTTATTCAAGACATACCAAGTTTTTTTTCTTATACTGGGGTGCTTTCTGTAAAGCTTTTCTCTTTCTATTAAAAGCCATCGTAAAGAGGTTTCTTGGATACCTAAATCTATACCAATGAACAGCAAATTATTATTAAGGAGGATATCAAGCCATGAATTATTTCCGACCCATTTGTCAATGTTTTCTCTTTTATGAAATGGATTCCCGTTTGATTTGTGCATCCATTTTCTCGCTTTTTCAACAATTCCCATATAGTCTGAGAGCCCTAATCTTATACTGCTGTAATATTCGTAAAATCCGTGGATATGCCAAATTGCAAATTCATTTCTGGCATCCTTTATTTCTTTATAAGAGTAATAATTATGCCATGGATAATATGGAGTGAAACCGCCACGTCCTTTTTTATTCTTATATCTTAGAGGTCTAAAGAATTTTTTATTGTATTGCTTTTTTTTGATAAAATTAGTTATTTCTGGATTAGAAAATTCTATAAGATAATCATAGTTTGTTGTCAGGACTGGTCTGTCAAGTTCAATTAATTTTTTGGTCCAGAAAGCATGGACATTTTGAGGTGTCCATTTTTCAAAGCCTTCTTTGAAACTTTTCTTTATTGTCTTATAATTAAAAGTTGTGTCGTTTACATTACTCGTTAGTTGTATAATGTCAAAAAACTCTGGATAGGTTATCGAATTATCATTCAATATGTTTTCATAGTTTCCTTTTTTATTTATATGTTTTTTAGCTAACTCAATAAGTAGTTTTTTCCACGAACTCGTTGTTTTACAATAATTATTGATTCCATTTCCTAAAAAAAAGGCAGTGTCCTTTTGAAAATACTTAAATTCTTTTGTTAAAAAATTAAATAAGGTCATATTATATTTTTTTAGGTTCTGACTAACGTCAAATTTTATTGTTGATATTCAATGGTTTATATTTTTCTCAA
>CAZREZ010000568.1:0-1873 GCA_964599115.1 uncultured Bacteroidales bacterium | reverse complement strand
CGGCAAATATAAAACATATTTTAGTACTATGCAAGACAAAGTAGTATTATTTATTCATTAGTTATTAACACAAGCTACTATAATTATTATATTACACTGATTATCATTATATTAATAATGTTAATAAAATAGGTTTTTTATTTTAATTATTAAAGCAATAATCAGTTAATACTCAACCTTACAATCATTTTTTCCCAATCTTTTAAAACTTCAAGCGATTCTTTTCTCATTATTTGTTCAGAAGGTATAGCTCTTAATTTTTCCGGTAATCCAAATTCTTTGTATATTAATGAATCATTAAAATCAGCTTTAGCAACATCATTTCTTTTTGTTGCATAATATATCTTTTTCAGACATGCCCAGTAAATTGCCCCCAAACACATCGGACATGGCTCGGTACTTGAAAATATCTCACAGCCATCCAACTTGAAAAAAATTAATTTATAACAGTAAACAGGTATAATCCTTTAAACTGGTCATGAAATCTTCCTGTTTTCCGCACACATAAATAAGCTCGAATGTTTCAAGAGGCCGATCTTTCAATAGCCATTGACATTTTAGAATTTTCTTAGAATCTCTTGCTGCAAGCCAAAAGAACAATTAAAAAAAACACTTTATAAATATTTGTGTTTAGTGTGTCCCAATGCGGAAAACAGAAGTGAAGACCCATAATCCTTTAAGCAGGCAATAAAATCGGCTCTCCAGCCTTCCGACACGTAAGCGTTGCTTCCATCCTGCATAACAACATAACCGGCTTTACCCTTAATATATTTATCAACATATTTGTTGGGCTAAAAAGCGTTGCCACGACTCAGCGTGGCTATGATTTTTTAGCCATTGTATGCCGTTTATTTTTTAAAATGATTCTCCAAAACTTACATAAAATCCGGCTTCACCATTTATACCAATTGCATAATCAAATCTAAGATTAGTATTTTCAGTTTTATCTACTAAAAACCGAATTCCTAAACCAAGATTTGGTTTAAAGTTATTTCCTGTAACTTCATTTAAAGTCGGGTAAACCATTGAGACACCACCAAAAGTTGCTAATCCAAATCTCCAGATAAGTTTTAATCTATACTCTAATTGTAGAGTTGATAAATTATTATCTCTATATCTACCATATAAATAACCGCGAACCAATTTATCCCCCCCAATTATTGAGTAATCATAAAATGGAGGGATTCCAAAAGTAAAAGAATTATATAATCGGCCAGCTATCATATGCCTCTGTTTAGTTCCTAGACTGTAATATTTTCTTAAATCTAAAACCAATTGGCTATAATAATTTGAGCTAATATTATACGTGTAAATTAACTCCAAAAATGTACCACTTGTTGGAGTTAATAAACTATTTCTTGAATCTCTTAAAAAAATGAACTTCAGACCATAATTAGAATCATTATGCAACTCTATATATGGATTTGAATTATCAATAGTACTTACATTAGTATAGTCATAATATCTAAATCCCATCCCAATAAAAAAATGTTTTTTTATTTTTTTTAGTGCATTCACATCTAATCTCACCCTATTACTTTCAAAATTAATCAATCCAGAATCTGGGGTGTTTGAACCTACTCCATAGTAAACATCAGGATATTTAGAATAATGTATCATCCCTCGTGTAAACCATGATTCATCTTTGAAAAAATAATTCCATTCTGATTCCAGAATAAATTGTTTGTTCCATGTATAATTGAATTCAACTTTTACATTTGAAGATCTGGTTAATGAATCCCTATAAAAATTTAAAGTAAATAATGATGCAGCCCCTATATATGTTTTAGTTTCAGGGGAATAGCCGAATGCGGGAACTATGAGAACTTTAACTTTTTTGACCCTTGTAGAATCTTGACAAAGTGAATTTTGT
>CAZREZ010000567.1:0-1874 GCA_964599115.1 uncultured Bacteroidales bacterium | reverse complement strand
GTTTTGGAAAACGGCAACCTTAAAATTTTAAAAAAAATAGATAATGGAAAACAAACATCACAATAAAAAATTTTAATTTTGTCTGCTCAAATTTCAAATACTGAAAAATAAAAAAATCAATAACTCGTTATCAACAAAATAATTAAATTCAAATAATTGAAAATTTTCAGAATTATAATAATCAGCATAATAATTTTTCTTGTGATCAACACTGGAAAAGCTTATGCTCAGGCTAACAAGGTTAAAAATCTACCCAAGTATGATTTTAGAATAAAACATTTCGGCTTTATACTTGCAGCCAACCAAATGTTATTTACTATAAAGACAAAACCCGGTTTCTCTGACATAACATTTAACCAATCACAATCACCTGACATTTTCGCAGATTCTTCAAAATTATTACAGGTTAATTCCGACCCTACACTTGGATTTACAATTGGTATAGTTTCAGACCTGCGACTCGGGAAATATCTTAACCTGCGGTTTATTCCTTCTCTTGCATTTGGCGAAAGATATATGAATTATACCATTCTGCGTTATAAAGACGGTGAACCAACCCTTGTTGACATTCAAAAAAACATCACTTCAACTTATGTAGGCCTGCCTCTTTATGTTAAATACAAATCAAAAAGAATTAACAACATAAGAGCTTATGTGCTGGGAGGTATAAAATATAATATTGATCTTGCAGCTAATAAAAAGAAAAAAGATGACACTGGCGAAACCTATCTTAAATTAAAGAAAAACGACTTTTTATTTGAAATTGGCGTTGGATTTGATTTTTACACCGGATTTTTTAAGTTCGGTACCGAATTAAAAATGTCTTATGGTACTGTTGATCTCTTACAAAGAGAAAATAATATTTATACTGATTGCATTGAAAGACTTAACTCAAAAATTTTCCAACTTTCCTTTACTTTTGAATAATATTGGAAATATCCATGACAGGTAAATTTTGATACACCCTGTATATTTTTTACAGGGCAGGCAAGAGGATGATTATATAATGAAACTTGAAATTCGAAATTTGAAAAAAAGTTAACTACAAGAATATAACCAAGTGAAAAACCCAAACAATAAACCCGAGCTTTTTGATGCTTTAATAACTAAAGCTACACTTAAGCAGGATGTTTACATCCACACTTTTAACACATTCAAACTGTTCAAATCAGTAATTAAAAACATTGTTGCTGATTTTCATAAAAAAATTAAACATACTAATGAAAACATCCCATTTGAATATAAAAACAAGGGCGAGTTTGAAATAGAATTAAAATTTGGCGGTGATATTTTGATTCTCATGATGCATACTAATGTTTTTGAATTTCCAAGAGATCATTTTGTAATGCGAACATCTTATATAAAAGAAGATATTACCCGCTCATATTGTGGCGTTATAAATATTTATAATTTTCTTGGAGATTCGTTCAAATACAGAAGAATAAATGATATTGGATACATGATTGGCAGGATTTTTGTTAATAAGGATATGCATTATTTTATTGAAGGTAAAAGAGAAATAGGACTACTTTATAATAATTTTGTAAGTTCCATTATGGATATAAAGGCTGCAAAAGAAATTGTTGAGTCAGCTATCAGGTACACTATAAATTTTGATTTGTTAACTCCACCCTACGAAAGAGTGAAAGAAGTAAGTGTAAATGAATTCCTCAGCACACTTGATACAATGACAATTAAAACAGGTAAAAGACTAGGTTTTAAATTCCAGGCAGACGAAGAGGAGATTAGTTGATTTTTTTTTATAAAGAATATTTGAGATTTAAAAAAAAGTTATATTTTTGCATTCCCAAAATAAAATGGTCCGTTCGTCTAGCCAGGTCAGGACGCCAGGTTTTCATCCTGGTAACACGGGT
>CAZREZ010000566.1:0-1889 GCA_964599115.1 uncultured Bacteroidales bacterium | reverse complement strand
TATATAAAAAAGGGCAAAATGTATTTTATGAAGGCAGTAAACCAACAGGTATTTTTTGTTTGAATGAAGGGAAAATTAAAATAACTAAAATTGGAATTGACGGAAAAGAACATATTGTCAGGATTGTGATGGCCGGTGATTTATTTGGTGTAAGAGCTTTGATTGGTGGAAGAAATTATGCTTCTTCATCTTCAGCTATAGAAGATTCTATTGTTTGTTTTTTAAATAAGTACACATTTCTACAATTTATTATTAAATACCCCCCAATGGCACATAACATTATGATGTTTTTGAGTCATTTATTAGAAGAATCAGATTATAAAATGGGTTCACTTGCTTTAAAACCGGTAAGAGAAAGATTAGCTGAATCGCTTTTATATCTTAATAATAAATTCAAACCCGATATAAATATACAGAATCAATTTACTCATCAAATTAATAGTTTATCAAGAGAGGAACTGGCAAATCTTATTGGAACAGCAACCGAAACTGTTATAAGGTTGCTTTCAGAATTTAAAAAAGATAAACTGATTGCCATAGAAGGGAAAAAAATTTTCTTACTTGATATACCTAAATTAAAAAAAGAAGCAAATATCGTTGAATAATAGAAGTGATAGCTATGAGTTTTAGATTAAAATAGCAAAAATCCTAAACTTGAAAAATTATCATCTTTCCTGACGATTCTTAAAAAATTATTTACGTTTCCGGCTTTTTTTACTTACCTCATTTATTTATTTTTTCACTGTTTACAATAGTTATATAAAAATATGATAAATGTCATTTTCTTATATGATAATTATCATTGATATTGTATTCATTATGATTTAATATTGTCACTAAATTGTTTATAATAATTATTAATAAAATACTGATAATATGGGAGAAAACGAAAGGACAGGAATATTTTTCTGCAGTAATATAAACGGCAATGATGACATTGTTGATATTTTTGAAGTTGCAAAGAATGCTGAAAAAAATTTTACTGATACAGTTGTCTGGTATTCAGCGGATATATCCTTATCAAATGTAAAATCCTTTTCCTCAGAAATTAATAAAAATGATTTAAAACGCTTGATAATTGCAGGAAATAATACAGGGAGCGTGAAGAGCTTTTTAACCGAAGCAATGGTTATTGCAGGAAAAAATCCGAAAAATATAATAATGGCGGATTTTAATGAATATGGTGCAAATACAAAAGCTGAAACAGAAAAGGCTAAAGCAATCCTTGAGTGTGCAATTCTGGGAGTACCATTTGAAACAGCATCTGTTCCGGATGAAACTTCAGTCCTTACAGATACACTTGTAATCGGAGGGGGAATTGCCGGTATTCAAGCATCTCTTGAAATAGCTAATGGAAACCAAAAAGTTTATTTACTTGAAAGAACAGGAACTATTGGCGGACACATGGCAATGTTTGATAAAACTTTTCCAACACTTGATTGTGCTGCATGTATCTTAACACCAAAAATGGTTGAAGTAGGTCAACATCAAATGATTGAACTTATGACATACTGTGAGGTAAAAGGTGTAAGCGGTGGACCTGGAAATTACAAAGTCAGGATATTAAAAAAAGCGAAACGTGTTAATTTAGCTTCATGCATTTCCTGCGGAACATGCTCTGAAAAATGCCCAAGTAAAACATTTAGTGAATTTGATGCTGATACAAGCTTACGAAAAGCAATTTATATTCCTTTTCCACAAGCAGTACCTAATAAATATTTAATTGATGCCGATAGTTGTATTTATGTGAAAAACGGTAAATGCGGTGTTTGTGTTAAAGTTTGCCCTGTTGATTCATGTATCAATCTTGATGAAAAGGATGAAGAAGTTGAAGTTTCCGTTGGTAATATAATTGTAGCTACAGGTTTCAAAGTATTTGATGCAAAAAG
>CAZREZ010000565.1:0-1889 GCA_964599115.1 uncultured Bacteroidales bacterium | reverse complement strand
AGTGTTGTTAATATCGGATTAGCTGCTGTTTGTCCTAAGCCACAACGATTTGCTTCTTTCATCATATTACCCCATTTTTCAAGTTCAGTTAAATCATTCATTACCCCATTACCATCTAATATTTTTTGCAGTTTATTTCTAAGTATAACAGTCAATGCACGGCAAGGTACACATGAACCGCATGATTCTTCAATAAAGAAATCCATAAAATGCTTTACCACATCATCTAATAAATTACGCTTATTATCAATAACCATCATTGATCCTCCGGTTGGAAAATCTTCATAACAAATTGTACGTTTAAAGCTTCTTTTTCCTATGCAAGTACCTGACGGACCACCAACCTGAACAGCCTGAATATCTTCTGCACCAATCATCTCAAGCATATCCCTGATTCTTAAACCCCATTCAATCTCATAAACACCCGGATACTTACAATCGCCAGAAACACTAATTAATTTTGTACCACTGCTTTCTCTTGTTCCCATCATTGTGAACCAATCGGCGCCTTTGAGCATAATTTTAACAACATTGCATAATGTTTCAACATTATTGACAACAGTAGGTTGTTGCATGTAACCTTTTTGAACAGGGAATGGAGGCCGGTTTCTTGGTTCACCTCTTTTACCTTCTGAAGACTCAATCAATGCAGATTCTTCGCCACAAACATAAGCACCCGCACCAAGCTGAATCCTTATATCAAAATCAAATCTTTCTTTCCCGACAATATTTTTACCTAATAGATTTGTGTCCCTAAGTTCCTGTAAAATGTTTTCTAAGTATTCTTTAAGATAAGTATATTCGCTACGCAAATATACAATACCTTCTTTGGCATCTAATGCATATCCTGCAATTGCCATACCTTCAAAGAGCAATTTTGGAAGTTCTGTTAAAATTACTCTTTCTTTAAATGTTCCGGGTTCACCTTCGTCTGCATTAGTCATTACATAACGAATTTCTCCTTCTGATTTTCGACAGAAATCCCATTTCAAACCTGTTGGGAAACCTGCGCCACCACGTCCACGGAGATAAGATGCTTTTAGCTCTTCAATAATCTCTTCGGGAGTCATAGCGATGATTTTTTTAAGTGCAGATCCAGGCTCATAATCAGAAAACAGAACTTCTCCTCTTTTTCTGATATTGTTTGTAACCATTGATCTAATTAGCTCGGAGTTGTTCATACCGTCACCATAATTATCAAACATTTCCTTAACATCTTTTCCTGCGATCATGTCAGCTACAATATCTTTTACTTTGTTTGGTGTTATCTTGGTAAAAACAATTCCATTAATGATTGCAGCCGGTTCCTGATCACTCATTCCAATACAGGCAGTATTGTAAAGCCCGATTTTTCCGTTATCAGAAACATTGTTAAAACCACATCCTACTTCTTCTTCAAATGCTATTGCTACTTCGGCTCTTCCCATCATGTTAGCTACTACGCTGTTATTTAAATAAACAGCATATTCGCCAAGAGGTTTTTGAGAAAAGAAATGATAAAATGAAAGTGTTTGCACAACATCAACTTTGGAAAAATTAAGAATTTGAGCAATTTCTTCAACCGCTTCATCCGGTATAAAACCAAATTCTGACTGGGTATCAATTAAAATATCCATCAATCTGGTTTTATCATTATCATATTTCTTAATAATATTTTTTACGATATTTCTCATAATATCAATCTTTTATATTAAAATTACAAGTTAAATTATTATTTTATTTGTATTTTTTAAAAATTAAAATGCAAAATTATAGCTTTTTTCTATTAGAAAAAACACTTTAGTAATTTATAATAATTTTAAATTAGTAAAAGCTAAGTTCAATCAAGAAATAAATTTGGATTTGATATTATTAATAGATTTTTCCCATCACAGGGTTAGGGTTTATTA
>CAZREZ010000564.1:1422-1905 GCA_964599115.1 uncultured Bacteroidales bacterium | reverse complement strand
AACTCAAAAATTTTTTTAAGCTTATTATTGTTTATTACTTCATCTCTTACAATTGCACAAGAAATTGATAGTTCGATGTTTTTTAATCCTCTAATCAACGATATTACAAAAAAAATACTTCCTCTGGAAGCTCTTATTGATTCTGCAATAGCAAATGAACCACTTATAAAACTTGAAGAATTGGAAATTGCTTATGCCAGGTATGAGATAAAATCTGCCCGTCGCGACTGGACTAAAAATTTGGGATTTGACGCAGATTTACATTACGGAATATATAGGTATAACGACAGGGATGAACTAACACAACTTGGCAGATTTTACCTGAACGAATCAAGAAGAACAAATTATTGGTTTGGCATTTATGTGAAATTTCCTATTTTTTATATAATTGACAGGAAAAATGAAATTAATAAGATTCTTGACGACTAGTTTTTTTTTAATCTTTTTCACACTCCAGGTGTGGGTCCAGGTAGTCCCAATCCA
>CAZREZ010000564.1:0-1412 GCA_964599115.1 uncultured Bacteroidales bacterium | reverse complement strand
AATTGACAGGAAAAATGAAATTAATAAGAAAAAGAAATTAGTTGAAGTATCAATGGTTCGAAAACAGGAAAGGATCAGACAAATCAGAGAACTGGTTATAACTACATATAATGAATTAGTTCAACAACAAAATTTATTAATAATAGCTAACGATTTCAGACAATTTTCGATGGTGCAGATGCAAATGGCTGAATTACAGTATTTAAATCGTGAGATTGATATTGCAGATTATACACGACTTAAAGATTATCAAACAAGAGGTGATTTAAATTTTGCTGAAATTCTTGGAAGGTTTAATATTGCATATACACTTTTGGAAGAAATTGTGGGTATTAAATTTAATTTAGTTAATGTATTAAAATAATGGAACTTAGCCAATTAATACAATTATTTAAAAGACATTTGTTAATCTTAATTATTGTACCCATTATTCTTGCGGTAACTATTTACTATTTTACCAGAAACCAGGCAAAGTTTTATTCTTCAAATGTAGTAATTTATACAGGTATTGCAACAGGGTACTCAATTGAATCTACAGAAAGAGTTACACTTGACTATTTTTCTACAAATATTCAGTTTGATAATTTAATTAACCTGATTTATTCAAATCAAACAGTAGAAAAAACATCAATCCGTTTGTTAGCACAAGACCTGTGCCTCGAAAATTATAATCCGCAATATATTTCCAGGCAAAATTATGAAGCCCTGCAAAGATTTGTTCCTAAGTTTGTAAAAGACCTTGTTGTTAAAAACGGTAAAATGGGTCTTGAACGAGAAAGAGAAGAGTATATCAGAAGCCTTCAAAGAGAAATAAAAGGTCTGGAAGGTGAAATTTCTAAAAAAATAATTTCTGCCGAAAGAGTACTTGAAGAACCCGGACAACAAGATACTTATAAAAAAGATAATACATCATACGGAGTAGATAAAACCGAAAAAAAAGTTAATGATGAAACTACTGAACCTGGCAGAATTCATACGGTTCAACACGGAGAATCAATATACTCCATTGCCAGTATGTATGGTATGTCGGTTGGAGAATTAATAGAATTAAATAATCTTCCGGGTAATTCTGTTAATGCCGGGCAGGTTCTTATAATCAGCAAAGGTGATTCAGCAAAAAATCAATATCATATTGTTTTACCTGGCGAAACCCTGTTCTCTATTTCTAAAAAATACGATATAAACCTGAATGATTTAAGACGGTTAAATAATTTAAATACAAATTCTTCACTAGCTGTCGGAACCCGTCTTATTATCAGTCAAACAGGAAAAACCAGTGATTATTATGATAATAATTACACAGAAAAAGAATATTCAAAATCAATATCCCCTGATATAAATTTCCTTGAAACTAAAAAAGAAATTGCTTCTGCTTCTGAAAGAGTTATATTTAGTAAAGACCCAATAGTACC
>CAZREZ010000563.1:0-1906 GCA_964599115.1 uncultured Bacteroidales bacterium | reverse complement strand
GGCCGATCCTTCAAATGTCCCACTTGACCTTTTAGAATTCTTTTAGAATCTCTTGCTGCAATAAAAAGCGAGGGCATTTTGTTAAGCAATCCTTGAGCGAACTTAATGAGGTTAATTTTAGAAACATGCAAAAAAATAATTAAAAGAACCAGAAATTTACTTCTATGAAAAAAGTAAGCGGCTTGGATTGCGGGATTTTATTGTAGCTTAGAGATTCTTATGGGAATTCTAAGAAGTCTTGAACTTTTGGTTCTTTTGGTTCAAGCCAAAAGAACAATTAAAAAATTCTTTATAAATATTTATGTTTAGGGTGTCCAGATGCGGAAAACAGGAAAAAGGCTGCCAATGAAATACATGACAGCCTTGTTCTTGACGTTTTTTATCAAAAACTTAGTTTTTGTGCAAAGACTACTTATGTTTATTATTATTAATGAATTCTATGATTAAAATTTAGCTTGCACCTGAACCATAAATAAATTATTTGGCAAGTCAATACCAATGTAGTCATTAATAACATAGTTTACCTGCAACCTTGTCCAGTCGTTAAAGAAATAATTCAAGCCCAAAGTATATGAATTTTTCATAGTGTTATATACATGAATATCTGGATCATAGTTTTCGTATTTAACAACAGGTTGGAGGTTCCATGGAGTATCATATAATACCATAACAAAGAAGCCTTCTTTATTAGTTTTACCGTCAAATGGTACTATTGTCGGATCCTGGCCACATCCACCTCCATCAAGTTTAAATCCGTCATCAGTTCCACCGATGTATTCAGCCTGAACAAGGAAGTTCCATTTTTCAACTGAGATATCAACGCCGTAGCGAATAAGTTTGTCATTAGCATCATTATTCAGAACTTTTCCATATTTATAACTACCGCCAATATCCATAAAATCCCATGGAGAAACAATTATACGGACAGTAAAATCCTTAAACCTATTATTGTCCATTTTATTCATACCCGGTCCATTTGTAAATGAGAGTTTCCATTTCAGAACATCTGTCTCACGCAATCCAAAACTTGTTCCGCCCCATATCATTAAACCAATATCGCGAAAAGGGCTGGCAAGTTCATTTACCACTAATGATCTATTAATAGTATGCAACGATTGGCATGGTGTTGAAAGCTCAAGACCAAAAGGTACTTTAAACTGACCTACAGTGACATTTGCCCACGGACCAAATTTACTCCATGTAATAAAAGCATCTAAAAGGTATGGTCCTCCGGTAACCGGGCTTAATTCTGCCATTACATAATAACTGAAATCATAAGGTATGGATCCTGTAACTCCGATTCTTGCCCTGTTGAAAAAGAAGCTGTTATCATAATCTCCATTTGCTTCATTGTAGGTCCATTGTGGCTGAATATAACCAACTACACTAACACCTTCATCAGAAGTTGCTTCCATACAACCCTGAGCATTTATTGCTGCCGGTGTAAGTAATACAATACTTAAAATTAAAATTAGAATTTTCTTCATGTCTTTTGTTTTAATTGTTTTTAATTGTTTTTACTGTGCTAAAGGATATTCCATGATCTGGCTACTGCTCCATTTGCTGCTTTCAAGATTTGAATAGATCATACTGTTTGTTCCGTATGTCAAACTGTATGAATCATATCCGATCACTTTAAGGTATGCTGTAACTATTGAAGAAGCTTGCCCTGTCCAGCAATAAGTAACTATTTTTGCATTCGGGTCGAGGTAAGCATAGTCACCGGTGCTAAGTTTAAGTGGATTAATCCTGTAAGCATATTTAATATTTCCATAAAGCTCAACACTGGCAATATCCCAAAAATTATTAATAAAATAGTCAGTCGGATTTGCAAGCACATCTACACCAGAAACACCTAAAAATCCACCGCTAATTAATATTAATATCTGCTCCTTGAGAATATCAG
>CAZREZ010000562.1:0-1914 GCA_964599115.1 uncultured Bacteroidales bacterium | reverse complement strand
ATTGGGCTTATCGGTAATGAAATAAAATATCCAAAGATGATTTGATGATTAATAAAAAAAGAAATCCCGATCCCGAAGGAACGGTATCAAAATTATTAAAAATTAGTTACTGTTCAGCCTCATGTAAAATTGAATAACGAACATTTGAACATTTGAACAACGAATTAAGAAGTGTGTTTTGATTTTGATGCTGTTTCAATACTTTTAACAAAAATTGAAATCAATTCATTACATTCAGTTATCAATTCTTTTACTTGTTGTTCAGATTTGTAAATTTTTGCTCTATGCATTATTCTCAAGCAATTGTATGACTCTCTCAATTCTTTCAGACATAATCATATTTCTTTTCTCTCATTTTACTTCGTTTTTCAAATGTTCTATTATTCTATTATTCAAATGTTCAAATGTTCAAATGGAAAGGTGAACAGTAACAAAAATTATTTAAAAAATAAATTAAATTGAAAATAGTAGCTTTAATATTGGGAGGCTATTTCATTCTCCATTCTTTCCACTCACTTTGTGCTTCGGGACTAACATTGGTTTGGGGGGTTTGCTCTTTGTTATTAACTAATGCGGATTTTATTCCAACCTGTTCGGAAATATAATCTGATAATTCTTTGTAAGTGATATTAGCTCTTGTTGATTGCAATTTTTTAAGTAAAAAATATGTAAATATTCCATGTTGCTTTTCTTTATAAGGAAGTGATGACTGGTCGCCGCTGCTTGCAGAAAAAACAATAACATTGCCTTTGAGCATTTGTTGTTTGTGTTTAATCTTTACTCCCCTGGCAGCCACTAATCCCTGATTCCTGGCACCACCACTGAAACATGCATCAAGAAATACCGTAACTCTTTTACTTGTAAACTCTGTAAGCTTATCATAAACATCTTTAAGTTTTACGGCAAATTGCAGATTTGTACCACTTACGTCAACAGGAATCAAATATGGTTCTTTGGTTTTTTCATCGGGTAAGCCATGACCTGCATAGAAAAAAATAAGCTCTGCATTTCCATTTAAACTTTTGGCAATAATTTTCATTTTATCTAATGCCTGATGCATCTCAACTGCCCTTGAATTTATCAGTAAAATAATATTTTCTTCAGGAACACCTAAAGCTTTTTCTGTGTATTTTTTAAATGATCTGGCATCACTTTCTGCGAAATCAACATTTATTTCACTTTCAAGCCCCATTTGATAAGATTTATAATCTTCATTGCCAATAATCAGGGCATAACGGGAATTGTTTTTTTTAGGATTTACAGGGATATTTATATCAACATCTGAGGTTTGTTTTACTTTTGGTTTCTCAAACTTAACAATTTCTTCGGTTGTTGCGGAAGCCAAAATGTCGCTTTTAAGGTCAGGAATTATTTTTTCAAAAGCTCTTTTTGTGAGCATCGCGAAATTTGTTGTATTAAATTTGTTTGATTTGGCAGACCCATAAGCAATAAAATCATTTGTTTGCGAATCCAATACATTTAATGTTACTGAAACATAGTTTCCTGTGGAAGTTTTTACAGGCTTAACTTCAGCTTTTGCATAAACGGTTGCATTTGATTTTTTGATTATTGCTTCTAATAATTTCTGTGAATTTTTACACAATTCATTATTTTTTACCTGATTTAAAACAGCATTGAAGTTTACAACCCTGAATCCGTGCCTTTTAAAGCCCTCGCTGATTTCATCAACAGATTCTTTTAAAATTTGATCTTTCTGAAATATATAACATAAACCTGATGTGCTTTCAGGAATAACGATAATTTTAGGCAGGCTTTGCGAAAAAATTAAAACCGGAGAAATAATTGTTAACAAAAAAAGAAAGATTAGATGCTTCATAATAACAATATTTTTTTATACCTAATTAGTGTTTGTCCATAATGTCCGATTTCTTCGTTACGCTTGTCTTGAAAATC
>CAZREZ010000561.1:0-1921 GCA_964599115.1 uncultured Bacteroidales bacterium | reverse complement strand
AATATCTTTTGCCTGCCTTGTCGGCTGACAGGTCTGATGAACCGAAAAGTCCGTATGGACGCTTGGTGGTGTGCCTGTTCCGTAACGAAGTATACAGGGGAGAGGTGAACTGGCGGTCATCTGACTAGCCGCCGACTTGATTGTGTGTAGTTATCACTTTATCCAAGCTTCAATTTTGTTGATTAAATCTTTTTCTAATTGTTTTGATGTTTTATAAATTATATGCTGTAATGGTCTTATGTCAAAATGAGCATTTTTAAATTCATCCGCTCTACAAGTATAGATTACCTTTTTCCTTTGACCTAATGCAAATCCACTTTCAAAATAAACTCCATTGCTATGAAAAGTATAATCAGCAATGCAAAACTTACATTTTTTCAAATTAGCAATAATCTCATCATTAATTGTTTTATCGCTGTCAATATTTTTTTCGTCAATTATAACTGGTTCAAATCCTGTTTTTAATAGAGCCTCTTTAATAGCAGTTCTAATTTCTTTAGTTTCTTCTTTAAATGACATAGCAATAAAGCACTTATTAGAAAGTTCTCCTTCTTCCTCAAGTTTGATTTTATATTCTAGTCCTGCATAAGTAATATAGTATTCAAAGAATGGTTTTCCTTGAGTGGAAGTGGTCATAATAAGTTTCTCTTGAACTAATGTTCCAATGTAAAAATGTAGCTCATCAATTGATTTTAGATAGATTTTATCTACCAGCGATTCCTTTAGTTCTAAGAGATTAACTTTTGCGCCATCCTGTTTGGGAAATTTCGATAATTCTAAGAAAAGCTTTTCTAGTTTTTGTTTGGGAGTTCTGGGGAATTCTTTCTCCTTTAATAATACTTTTAATTTTTCAATATCAATGAATTCCTTTTCATTCTCAAACCAATTATCATTAATTAAAAGTTGTTTGAATATTCGTTTGTTCTTTCTGAAAAACTCATTATCTTTTTCCCAATTAAATGCGCTCCATGGCAACCTTATTAAATGTCTTTTATTCTTAATGTCAACTATGTAGTCAATACAATCAATACTATCCATAATTGGCTGAACTGGTAATCCTGTAAAGATGCAATTGTCAATTTGATGCATTCCCATTTCTATATTTTTTTAATAATTCTGACTAACGTAAAATTTTATTGTTGATATTCAATTGTTTATATTTTTCTCAAATTTATCATTTTTCACCGATTTTTTCTAACCCACATTGTCGTTAGCTTCAGAAATTAATCAGTTTTCTGATGTGGGGAATTGTGGGTAACGGCAGTTTCTAAAAAAGCCTCCGTTTTATTAGAAATCAGACAAATATAAGCCGATTTAAGAGTACTTTGAAAAAATTAATTATTTTATTAAAAAATTTACTTATGTTAAATCGGTTTAATTTAGCCCATTTTTGACGATATATTGCCAAAACTAACAAAATAAATACATACAGATACTTTTTAAGTTCATTTTTTCCTAATATGTTTATATTATCCGGCGAATGTTATAAGCAACAAAAATCAGCCTAACATCGGCACTTGTCTGTTTCTTTCCTTTTTTATATTAATTTTGAAACATTCTACGCACAATAGGGTATTTTTTTTATTCCATTTTAAATAATATTTAACCGTTATAAACGAAATATTACGAGGCACTCGTTACAACCTCGAATCCGCAAGTCATCGGATGACTTGTTGACAGATAACACTTTAACTTAACTTCATTACACCATTAGCAAAAGAATCATCCGATGACTATCAACGTTTTAGATTTTAACCTGCGGTATTAATGTACAAACGAGCGCCAGCTGGTTAATCACCGTCTTGTAATTTACTTGCGGATTTAATGATAGAAGTCCGCTGAAGCGGACTAAGGATTACTCTTTCGTACTCCTCTAATTCACCACAATAAATTGTGGTGCTAATCTTATATTTATAAAGCA
>CAZREZ010000560.1:0-1927 GCA_964599115.1 uncultured Bacteroidales bacterium | reverse complement strand
TCTTTTAAAATTGTTTGTTTTTCTGTTTAGTTTATTTAAACCATTTGATGTTGATACCCACAAAATACTATGGCTATCCTCTAATATTGCCAGCACATAATTTCCTGTAATGCTATTAGTATCTTTGGGATTGTGGCAGTATTTGGTAAATTTATTAAGTTGCTTGTTGTATCTTACTAATCCTTTATCTTGAGTACCTATCCAGTAAATTCCATATTTGTCTTTATCTAAAGCCCTGATATTATTGCTTGAAATTGTATTTTTTGAAGTCGGTTCATGTTTAATAAATTGAAAATCACCTGTTTTATTATTAAAAATATTTATACCCTTTGAAGTACCAATCCAATAAACTCCCGGCTCATCTTCAAGAAATGTCCAAACAACATTATCATTCAAACTGTTTGGATCGTTGTGGATTTTTCTATATAAAGCAAATTGGCTTGAGTTCAAATCAATTTTACTTACACCAACAAATGTTCCGATCCAAATTGTTTTACACCTGTCTTCAAAAATACATGATATAAAATTATTGCTCAAACTATTAGTTTCATTGGAAATATTTTCATAATGAATAAATTTTTTGTTTTCGCAATCAAAAAGATTAAGTCCTTCGCCATTAGTTCCAATCCATAATTTTCCAAAGCTATCTTCAAAAATCACTGAAATATCATTATTGTTCAGACTGTTAATTTCATTGGGTCTGTTTTTATAATTAATAAACTGGTGGGTTTGATAATCGAATTTATTAAGACCGTTTCTGGTTCCTATCCAAAGATTGCCTTCACTGTCTTTTGTAATTGCCTGAACTAAATTGTCGCTTAAACTTTTAGTGTCATTTGGTGTATTATAATATCTGTTGATAATTTCTGATTTTAAATCATACCTGATAAGCCCGTATCTTGAAGCCATCCATAAGATGCTGTCATCTTTAAATATTTGATTTATCCAGTTACTTTTAAAAACTGTATTGTCTCGTGGTTTGTTTAAATATTGAATAAAAAATTTTGTGCTTTTATTATATTTGTTTAATCCCCTTCCGGTAGCAACCCATATCAAACCATCCTTATCGCTGTATATTTGGTTTATCCAGTTATTGGTAATTGAAGTTGAATCATCAGGAATGTGCCTGTAAACCGTAATGTGTCCTGTTTTTTTATTAAAAATATTTAATCCGTCTTCAGTACCTATCCATATATTGTCGTTTTCGTCATTATAAAGTGATAAAATAGTTGAATTACTTAAACCGTTTTCCTTATTGTAAATTGTAAAATTATATCCGTCATATCTGTTAAGACCATCCCATGTTCCAAACCACATATATCCTTCCTTATCCTGGATTATCGAATTGATTGTATTTTGAGAAAGCCCTTTTTCAACCTTTATATTTTCGGAAGTAATTCTATCAAAAAAAATATTTTCATACTCCTGTGAAAAGGATTTATTCCTTCCAAATAAAAATAATAACAATATAATTATAATTAATGTATAATTTATTTTTTTTAATTTTAAAAGCATAATTTAGTCTTTTTTGAGCCTCCGAATATTCGTTTGAAAAAAGATTCTTTTTTAAATTTATTGTATTTTTTAAATTTTTTTGAAGTTTTTTTCATCATTTTTTTTGTATCTTCCGATTGTCTGTCTATGTGTTTTTCTTTACCCTCCATATAAAATACATCATTCTCATTTACTCTTATTTCTTCCAGTTTTTCATACTCCTTAACTTTTTTTGATGATTTTACTAAATTACAAGCATAACAAAACGGCAAGACACATAAGATAAAAACGAATATGATTTTCCTTAATTTCATTTTTTTATAAATCATAATTTCCACTAAAATACAATAAAATAAACTTCTAAAAAATAAAAATATTATTTTTATATTTGCGTTAAATTGGCAAATGATACTTATGACATTTCGCAAAATAC
>CAZREZ010000559.1:0-1933 GCA_964599115.1 uncultured Bacteroidales bacterium | reverse complement strand
AGGTGAAATAGTTTCTATTGTAGGAGCTTCCGGGGCAGGTAAATCCACATTACTTCATATTCTCGGCACACTTGATAAAGCCGATAAGGGAATAGTGGAAATAAACGGAATTGCCGTTAATCAATTATCTGAAAAAAAATTATCTGAATTCAGAAATAAAAAAATCGGGTTTGTTTTCCAATTCCATCATTTGTTACCAGAATTTACAGCTCTGGAAAATATATGTATTCCTGCATTTATTGCAAAAGAATCAAGAAAAAATGCTGAAAAAAAAGCATCTGAATTGCTAAATATTTTAAATTTAACAGGCAGGGCAGAACATAAACCTTCGGAACTTTCAGGAGGTGAGCAACAACGCTTAGCTGTTGCCAGAGCTCTTATTAATAATCCGGCAGTTGTGTTAGCCGATGAGCCTTCGGGAAATCTTGATTCTGCTTCATCCATTGAGCTTCATGAAATATTTTTTTCGCTCCGCGACCAGATAAATCAAACATTTGTTATTGTAACTCACAACAATGAACTCGCTGATATGGCAGACCGGAAATTGGTGATTAAGGATGGAGTGATTGAATAATGAATAATGTACGTCCTAAACATCAAAAAAATAATTAAAATTATTCTTAGATTAATAATTATTGTTACAATATTCATTTTTACAAAACGTTGATATTTGTTAATTTAATCAGTTTCTCATAAATAATTTCAAACAGGTTTTTTAATGACTATTTTCAGGATTCGCAAACTAATATTTTTACTATTATTTTTACTTGCCTTTTTTTCAGGCATTGCTCAGACAACTGAGGAATCTTATAAAGATGCAATTGAAAGCGCAGACAAATATCTTAAATCAAAAAATTTTATCAAAGCAAAAACGTCATACCAGTATGCCAGCCGTTTGAAACCTGATGAACAATACCCAAAAGATAAAATCAAAGAAGTTCTTGAATTGCTCAGAGGGCAAGTATCACAAAATAATTTATACGCAGAAACAATTATAAATGCTGATAACTTATTCAAGGAAAAAAAATATAATAATGCATTAACCGGGTATCAAAATGCTTTAAAAATATTCCCCGCCAAGCAATACGCCAAAGACAGGATAAGTGAAATTAACAAAATACTTGCTGACGAACAGGCAAATATTGATGCATATAATCAAGCTATTTTAAACGGAAATAATTTTTTTGATGAAAAAGACTATGAAAATGCAAAAGTTGAATTTCAGATTGCTATTAGTTTAATTTCAGGAAAAGAACATCCAAAGCAAAAAATTGATGAAATTAATGTGCTATTAGATGAACTTAGAGAAAAACAAAAACAATATGATGAAATTATTTCAAATGCTGAAAATTATTTGCAGCGAAATAATTATAAAAAAGCAAAGATAGAATATGAAAAAGCAGGCAAAATATTACCAGACAAACAACTTCCAAAAGATAAAATTACAGAACTAACTCCAATAATTGAAAAAGACGATGCTTATAACAAATTAATTGACGAAGCCGACAATCTGTATATCGTCAGGGATTTTAATAATGCAAAAGAAAAATATTTTGAAGCAGCTAAAATATTTCCCGATGACCGTTACCCAAATGATATGATTGAAAAAATCAATATGACTTTGGCAAATAAAGCTACTACCGATCAGGAAGATTACAATAATGCTATTGTAAACGGTAACCGTTATTTCAACGAAAGCGAATATTCAAATGCTAAAAATGAATTTGAATTTGCAAGCCGTTTAAAGCCGGATGAACAATATCCTAAAGAAAAAATATCTGAAATAAATATAATTTTAGAGGAACTTGCTGCACAAAAAACAATTAACGAAAATTACCTTAGTACAATAAAACAAGCAGATGATTATTTTAATGCCGGGAATTATGAGAGTGCTGAATCAGAATACAAAGAGGCTTCTGAAATTAAACCGGAC
>CAZREZ010000558.1:0-1941 GCA_964599115.1 uncultured Bacteroidales bacterium | reverse complement strand
AATAGATAGTTATGAAAATAGCAATTATAATGAATAAAAATTCTTATGCTGGTAGAGAATATCTTAATGCTCTGAATAAATTAAACATTAATACTGATGTTATATCAATTGGTAAATTCCCAGAATATAATAAAGAAGAAGACCTTAGGTGTGGTGGTTGTTGGAATCCTCCAAGTGAAATAGAGTTAACACGCGGATTAAATGTTAAATATTTTCATTCATTAAAAGATAATAATCTTCTAAAACATTTAACAGATTCTAATTATGATATAGGAATTCAAGGAGGAACGGGAATAATAAAGAATACTGTGCTAAATAGTTTTAAATATGGTATTTTAAACTTTCATCCAGGTGACTTACCAAAATATAGAGGCTGTAGCGCTCCTGAATGGCAATTGTATGAAAATAATAAGATAATTTCAACTTGTCACCTTATTGATGAAGGTATTGATTCAGGTAAAATTATTGAAAAAAGGATTCTAGACGTTTCTTTAGAATCATATGAATTGTTTAGAGCTTCTATTTATCCTGAAACTGCCAAATTTGTGGTTGAAATGATTAATAAAATTAAAGAAAATCCTGAAATTTTATCATATGCAAAACCACAAAAAGAAGCAGTCGCTATTTATAGAAAATATATTGGGAGTTCAAAAATTGAAGAACTAAGAATTAGATTATTAGAAAATCATCAATTTTAAAATTAACGATATAAAACTTATAATCACAAAATATCCTGGGGATTATTTGCCAATAATTGAATCTAACTATAAAAAACATCATATAGTTTGGTTACAATTATGACCAGTAGTTAATACCAAAAAATTTTAAAAAGAATTTCCTAAAATGGAAGTTATTAAATCAATTGATTTTATCTCGAATGAAGATCATTTTAGAATCGCTAATGAAGTTACTACTATTTCCCGTGAATGGTGGAATTTGCTTGGTTTGGATAAATATGGTAAGGAATGGAATATTGATAAATTATCTATCATGCAAATTTTTTCTTTTGAATTTGAACTAGTGTCAAGGCAAATTAGTTATGAAACATAATATTTTGACAATTTTTTATCAGCTTTATATTTTGAGACCTTTGCAAGGTAAAATGCTTTGTAAACAATTAAATGTTAATAAGTTATTGGTGTTTTTTGGCATAATTTGAGATAATTTTTTGTATTTTTGAATATGCAAAAAAGGAGGCCACAAATGAGTTTTAGTCAAGTTTACGTTGAACGACGTACAAGAAAAAATACCTTTTTACATCAGATTGACCAGATCGTTGATTGGACAGTATTAGAGAAGGAAATAAATAAAGTATACAAGAAAGGACAATCAGTAGATGGTCGTCCTTCATATCCCGGATTACTTTTATTTAAAATGCAGTTATTGCAAATCTGGTATAACTTGAGCGATCCTGGTGTTGAAGATTTTGTAAATGATAGTTTAGGGTCCATGCGTTTTTGCGGACTTCAACTAGAAGATGATGTTCCTGATCATAGTACACTAAGCCGTTTCAGGAGTGAGCTAACTTCAAAGAAAGCATATGACCGCTTATTGAAAAAGATCAATAATCAGCTCAAGAAAAGGGGCATTATGATAAAGGAAGGCAAGGCAAAGGTAGACGCAAGCCTGACCGATACACCGCTAAAACCCAAAGGAAAAAAACAGTACGAATTGGCCTCAGATAGAGAAGAAGAAGATCGGAAATATCAGGATAAGCAAAAAGAAGAAAAATACCATGCTTTGTTAGAAAAAGAAAAACCCGGGGTTGACAGCGAGGCGAGATGGGTCAAAAAGAGAGGCAAACTTTACTACGGCTATAAACGGCAAATAGCTGTTGATGGAGACGGACTGGTAGAAGGTGTTCACACTACAACAGCCAATGAACATGACAGCCATGGTTTAGAACCTGTTTTAGTGTGAACACCTTCTACCAGTCCGTCT
>CAZREZ010000557.1:0-1945 GCA_964599115.1 uncultured Bacteroidales bacterium | reverse complement strand
TTGTATGTTTGCTTTATTATTTTGAGATTAATAATAGCATTTAATTATCAATTATTTATTTAAATCCAAAACTTTAACAAATAAAATTCATGTACGAATTTATAGTATCACTTGCTGCAAGTCTGACTGCCGAATTAATTAAAAGAAAATTATTTAAAGGCAATAAAAAAAAATTTATAAAGAAATTGACAGGAATAATTGATAAAACCTTTGTTGAATATTCTGAAAATTACTCCGTTAATTATAAAGGAAACGAAATCCCGTTTTACGGTTCACAAGCTATTATTGATGAATTATTAAATTTCAGTTTTTTTGAGGAATTAAATATTGATAGAATTAATGAAGCGCTCAGAAAAAACTTGAATATTATACAACCATCTATTGAAGAATTAAATAATTTTATTCGGATATTTGATAAAAATATAAAGGATTGCAAGGAATTAATAGGCATTGAAAAAAAGGAAACATTTATTGACAAAAATTTTGAAAATTATTTAAAGCTTGATGAAATACTAAAAATACTCAGGAAAGATAGAATTGAAAAAAAACAGGTTTTAAAACCACTTCCCAAACCACCTTACTACAAACCCGAAGATCTCATCGGCAGGGATGAAACCATGAAAAATATCTCCGAACAGTTGAAATCCAAAAGAGATGTTACGCTTGTAAATGGAATTGGAGGTATTGGCAAAACCACCATTGCACTTGCTTATGCAAATACTCCAGCTCTTATGAAACAATACGACCACATTGCCTGGATAACTGTTTTTGATAATATTATGGACGATACTATTAACCAGTTAGCCGTCAGTGTGCCTGGTTTTACATATAATAAGGGCGAAAGCACTGATAATAACTTTAAACAACTTTTGATTGCACTAAGCGAAATTAATGGCAATAATTTACTTATAATTGATAATGCAAATAATCTGCAAAACCTTTTAAATGTAAAAAGGAATATTGAAACTTTACGCTGGAAAGTGATTATTACTTCTCGTACCGAACCACCCGGATACAATAATATAGATGTTGATATACTGGATAAGAAGGATGCAAAAACATTATTTTACCGCTTTTATAAGAAGGAGCATAACGATGACTTACTGAACAAACTGCTTGAAAAAATTGAATACCACACATTGCTTACAGAACTGCTGGCAAAAGCTGCAAACGAAAACCCGGAACTTGATTTACCGAAACTTTGTGAGATACTTAACAGCAAAGACCTTTCTGCCGACGAATTACAGATTGACATAGTAACCGAACATGAGCTTGATAAAGAAAACCGGCTCAAAATGATTCAATTGTATAAATACATTAATAAAATATTTGATGCAACTGTAAGCAAACTTAGTAACAAAGAAAAACAGTACCTGCGATACTTTACAGTATTGCCTTCACAATTTATTGAATTTACCGATCTTTTGGATTATTTTCAAATAAACAAGAAAGACAAAACAAGCTTTGGAAACACCTTAAATATTTTATACCGCAAGGGCTGGGTTATAAGAGAGAAAAACACTTATAAGGCACATTCTTTAATACAAACCATTGCCCACGAAAAATTAAAGCCGGATGCAAAAAACTGCGATGTTTTAATTAATACTTTTACAAGGAAATTATATACAGAAGCTGGTGAAAATCCTTTAAATAAAAAGGAGTTTGTAACTTATGCCGAAAGTTTACTTAAAACTATTAAAACTGAAAATAAAGAAATTGCAACTCTATCAAATAATCTTTCATTAAGATTTCAGGATTTAGGCGATTATGAAAAAGCACTGGAATATAATCTGAAATCTATAACAATTAAAGAAAAGGTCTTAGAGCCAAACCATCCTGACCTCGCTATTTCTTACAACAACATTTCATTTACTTATAGTTCTCTTGGCAATTATGAAAAAGCACTGGAATATAATCTGAAATCTATAACAATTCGTGAAAAGGT
>CAZREZ010000556.1:0-1947 GCA_964599115.1 uncultured Bacteroidales bacterium | reverse complement strand
TGGATTGACACTACTGCAATTTACAATGCCATTGAATCGTTTTCACCGTGGCTGGCTTCAATACTCGGCACTGAAGAAGGCATAATAAATCCGGAAGTCTTATCCGACCTTGATGCATTTTACATAATTATTTTCCAGGTATTGGTTTCTACTTTGGTGATGAAGTTCAAGCCACTCAACACAATGATGGTTGGAATACTTATTAATGCTATCGGGCTTGGTTTGACGTTTTATACCAATAATGCTTTTTTTCTGTTCTTTTCGCTTTTGATATTTGCTGTTGGCGAGATGTCAAGCTCTCCGAAAATAACCGAATATATCGGAAGGATCGCACCTAAAGAAAAAATCGGTCTTTACATGGGTGCTTCCTTTATCCCGATGGCTGGAGGGAATTTCTTTGCCGGAATACTCTCGGGAGATGTTTACGGAGCTATGTCGGACAAATTAACTCTGCTTCAGAAAGATGTTGCATCAAGAGGGCTTTCCATACCTGAGATATCCGAAAACTTCACACAAAACGATTACATAAACAAAGCTTGTGAATTAATGGGATACAATCACGCAGAACTAACAGATTATCTCTGGACCACTTACCACCCGTCAAATATCTGGTTTGTATTTGCAGGGATCGGGCTTGGAACTGTGATAATTTTGTGGTTATATGATAAGTTGCTGTTGAGGAAGAAATAAGGAAAACGGATTTTGATATTTAAAAAAATATTATATTTGAAAAATATTTCAACACATTTGTTATAAACGACCTTGTGAAATCCAAACCAAATATCTATTTAGCCCACGATTTTCACTATTGAAAAGCTGTTGTGGCTATTAAGTTTTTTGGGCGTGAAAGAATACCTTTCTGAGCAGGTATAGGAGAAATAAAAACAATACAGTATATATAACATCGCTAGTCACCAGAATTTATACTAAATGCAATGCTTAAACTTGAAGAACTTAAGGAATGGTTTGAAACAATTTGGAATATCCTAGTTGATATAAACATTTCAATAAATAATATTGAAAGATTGATCAACCGAAAAAATGAAGAAGAAAATAAATTAAGAAGAGTTCATGGATTCTTTAATTACCATTTCCACCAACTAAGATTTATTATGGTAATTCAATTATTTAATTTGTTTAGTAATAAATCTAATGATAAAAGAAGCTTTTATAAGCTGACTAATCGCTTAAAAAATGACAAATATGATTCTAAATTGAAAAAATTATTGTTTAATAATAAACTATATGAAGATACACATCTGTTTAAGTCAAAAAAAGATATTATTAATGAAGTAAGTTTAATTGATTTAGATATTCAACAGAATTTATATTTAATTAAAAAAGTAATGAATATTAGGGATATGGCATACGCCCATAAAGATCCAAAAGTTGTAGAACCTATTATCATTACCACTAAAGAATTAAGAACACTTGTAGACTTTGCTGTAAATATCTATAACCAATTAAGCAGTAAGTTATTTAATACTCAAGCTTACTTTGATACGGTTGATTCATGGGATATAGGAAATATTATAGATCAATTAATTGACTATAGAAACCTAACGGATAAAAAAAAACTTATGAAAATTTCGGCGACTAACAAATAAGAATTAAACCCTGAAATACGCAGCACCTTCTGCGATTTAATCCTGTGTTGTACGGAACCGGAATATTATGGGGTTTCAATATGATTTGTAAAGGTTTTTTTAAAGCATTACGTTAAACCTAATATAAAAATATTTACTATTTTAGCGTAAAATTTTGAGTTTAGACGCAGACTACGTTACAAGCAAGCAGTAAGAAATAGCAGTAGTATTTTTAAAGTAGTCATTTTATAGGTATCTTTGTAGTATAAAAACCTGGTATTAAAAATGATTAAAACAAAGCATAAAATAATAAATGGTGACAGCCGAAATATGGCTGAATTAGAAAATAAATCAGTTAATT
>CAZREZ010000555.1:0-1953 GCA_964599115.1 uncultured Bacteroidales bacterium | reverse complement strand
AATTTAGATTTTTCAATTACAACATCCAAGTCATCAACACTCAGGCTATCTCCATCAGCAAATTCAATTTCTCTAAATATAATACCTGGCCTGGTTTTGTTGTTACCAGTTAAAGTAATAGAAACTTTTTTGAAATCACTTTTTTGAGAAAATGAAAAAACTGAGCAAAACAAAAACAAAATGCTTAATATAATTCCAAGATTTCTCAAATATTAAGATAATTTATAAAAGAATCATATCTATCATCATAAAAGACCTTCAACATATTTTCAGCTAAAAAAGATGCTTTAACTTTATAGTCATACCTTTCGAATGTTTGCAAAATAGAAGCGATATCAGTAACATCTATTTTTAATGTAACATAAATCTGTGTTGAATTTTCAAAATCCGATATATAAGACATAATAATTTTAGCATTATTTGACTCAACTATACCTGATATTTCATGCAGAGAATAGTCGAGTATAGTCATTTCAAGAATAATAATACTTCCAGCTTTTTCAATGTTAGTCATTCTTGAAAACTCAGTAACCATTTTAAAAAGTGAGATTGAACCAAGATAATTTTTATTTACATCAAGAACGGGAATAATAGTAAGTTTAAGTTTTGCACATAAGTCCATCACTTCAAAAATGTGCTGATTCTCGAATACAAAAGGCCTAACAAGAGAAAGATTATGATTTCCTATAGGATCTTCGCCACAATTATTATCATAAATATCAGTATCAGATATCAATCCTAAAAATTCTTCATTATTCACAATAGGCAAATGCGAAACCCTGTGCATTTCCATCCATTGCAGCGCAGTATTTCCTGTATCAGATGTTTTCACAACCGGAATTGAATCGGATATCAAATCTTTTGCAATCATATATGATTTTAATTATTTTTTATTGCAAACATAAGTAATATATTTGTATTGGTAAAAATACAAAAAAAATGACAAAACTTAGTGTCAATATTAATAAAATAGCGACTATACGAAATGCTAGAGGTGGCAATATACCTGATGTTAAATTAGCCGCAATTAATTGCGAAAAATTTGGTGCAGAAGGCATTACTGTTCACCCCAGACCTGATGAAAGACACATCACATATCAGGATGTATATAACATCAAACCAATAATAAGAACTGAATTCAACATTGAGGGGTATCCTTCTAAAAACTTTATTGACTTGGTTTGTAAAATCAAACCACATCAAGTTACGCTTGTTCCTGATCCTCCAGACGCGTTAACTTCAAATGCTGGCTGGGATACAATAAAACATAAAGATTTTTTAACTGAAGTAATCTCCGAATTCAAAGAACTCGGTATCAGAACATCCATATTTGTTGATACAAATTTTAAAAACATTGAAGGTGCTGCAAAAGTCAATACAGACAGGATAGAGCTTTACACAGAACCTTACGCGGCAGATTTTGCAAAAAACAAAGAAATGGCAGTTGCTGATTTTACAATCGCAGCAGAACATGCACTTAAATTTGGCTTACAAATAAATGCCGGCCATGATTTAAACCTTGAAAATCTTAAGTATTTTATTGAGAATGTCCCGGGAATATCAGAAGTATCAATTGGACATGCATTAATATCTGATGCGTTATACTATGGTCTAGACAATACGATTAAACTATATTTGAGGGAATTGAAATAATAAAAATCCGAATGCCGAGAATTAAAGAATAAGAAAACTCTAGGAAACAATTTATATGCTAAATTGAAAATGTAGTTTTATAACTATTGACATTTTGATTATTGATTTTTAGTTGTTTTTTATCAGCATCGAATTATAACAAACCAATGGATTTAAATTTCCAGGTTCATGTAAGTGCATCCCATCCCCTTTACAATTTTTCCAATTCTTAGAATTTTTGCAGATTCCAGTTTTGAAATATTCTCGGTTGCGGTATAATTCAAATTTATTTTCCCATAGATCAATAAAATCATCTTTATA